>SKPJ01000104.1 GCA_007119595.1 Myxococcales bacterium | reverse complement strand
CCTTTCGACCCGATAGCGATGTGCTGGCGGTGGACGAGCAAGACGATCTTGACGACGAGGTTCGCGCCACCGAACCGCTGGAGCAATATGCGCTCTCCTCGCTCAGCTTGGTCACGATCATCAGTGAGACCACGGTGCCCAAGGCGATGTTTGTCGACCCCACGGGATTGGGGCATTTTGCAAAGGAAGGAGATCGCATCGGTCGCAACGATGGAGTGATTCGAGGAATCCGCTCCAACGAGGTGGAGGTACAGGAAGGGGGCTTTGACTCCGGTGCTACGGTCACGGTCGCTCTGCGGGAGCGAGAGCTGAGAATGGCCGATGACGATGAGGATGGCTTGACAGAAGCCGAACGGGAGATGTTGCGAAGGCTTTTGGAGTCCGACGAGGGGCGAGAGGCCCTAGAAGACGGGATTGGCGGGGAACAAGATGGTGTAGCTGATGAGAGATTTCCAGGACTTCAACCGCCGGAACGAAATTGAGTGACCAAGTAGAAATATCAGAGGCGCCACAGGGCGTGAGAACCGATGATTGTGTCGGTCATCGCCGGCACCTTCGGGTTGACGATGGATCGCCTAACGCTGCGAGACGCAGGAGTCATGTTATGAGATGGAAGTTACTCGTGTTGATGCTGTGCACTGCTGTTATGTGGAGTGCACCAGCACTGGCTCAATCGCCGGGGTCGAGCGCTGAATCGGAACTGAATGCGGTGGAAGCATTGTCGATACAGGAGGCCGATGACGGCACCTATATCCGCATTCAGGGCACCGAAGAAGCGACGTTTTCGGTCTTTAAGCTCGATGCGCCTCCCAGGTTGTTTGTGGATCTATCCAACAGCACCCTGGCCGATGGCGAGTTGAGCGAGCAGGTCTACAACGGGGTTATCTCCGAGGTAGGAGTGGTGGCTTTTGAGGACAACTTCCAGGAGGTAGCGCGACTGGTCGTGGGCTTTGAGGAGCCCGCTCATTACGACGTGCGAACCGATGGCGACGAAGTGATCGTGTTCATCGACGGAGCGGATCGCCAACAAAATGACGCGGTCGCTGTCGATGCCGAGGCGCTGCAACGCCAGGAGAAGGCCTACCAGGCCCAACTCGAGCAGGCACGCCAGCGCCTGGAGACAACGGAGCGTCGTTATCAAGAGCAGGCAGACGAACGTCAACAGGACTACGACAAGGCGGTCCAGAACTTGGAGTCGACCCAGCGGGAGTTGGCCAATGCACGCCAACAACTCGACCAGATGCGCGAGCGCCGCGACGAGGCCAGTGGCCAGGAACGCAAAGAGCTGGAGGCGTCGATCGCCGAGCAAAATCAGGCATTGCAGGCGGCTCGTCAGCAGGTAGAGCAGCGGGAGGAGAAGGTCGACCAGATGCAGGCTGCGATCACAGAGTTGGAATCACAGCGCGACCAAGAGCGTGCGCGATACCAACAGGCCCGCGACCGAGCTACTGAGGCTGAAGAGGCAGCACGCCAGGCGCGCGCCCAGGCGCAAAGAGCCAAAGAAGGAGAGCAGCAGGCTCATCGCCAGGTCGATGAATTGGAGCAGCGGCTTCGACAAATGGACGATGAGGTCGAAGGCGCCGAGCGGCGAATTGTAGAACAGCGCCGAGAGTTGGAGTCCGTACAGGCCCGGGCACAGCGCTTGGAAGACGAGCTTGCCCAGGCCCGTCAGCAACGAGAGCGCGCCGCCGAACGGGTAGAAAATGTGGATGAACAAGCCGGTGCCGAACAGCGCGAATTGGAGCAATTGCAGCGAGAACAACAGCGGCTGTTGGAGGAGCGTGAAGAGGCCTTGCAACAAGCGCAGCGGCAGGCTCGCGTCGCCCAAAATCGAGTCGACGAGGCCAAATCGGAACGAGAACAGTGGCAGCAGACCCGCGAGAGCTACCAGCAGGAATTGGCGCAGGCCAAACAACAGATCCGTGAGGCTGAGCAACAGACCCGCCAGGCGGAGCAGCAAACCCGGCAGGCCGAACAAGCCAAAGAGCAGTTGAGCCAGGCAATCGCCGAGCGCGACGAGCAGATCGCGAGTTTGCAGCGAGCGGTTGAAGAGGCGGATTCGGAGGAAGAAAAAGAACGACTCAGCGAGGCGATTGCACAGCGAGATGCTGAGATCGAGCGACTTCGCCAACAGGTTCCCACCACGCATCCCGACGCCCGCGATGCTCGAGCCGTGGCCGTCGATCCGATGGTTGAAAACTCCATTCAGGCCGTGCGTTTGGAAACCAATGAGCAGGGAATCTCGCAAATCGTGGTCGATCTCGACCGGCCGGGACAGCTCTCTACGCGCCGGGACCAGAGCAACGGCCGGTCGGTGATGATTCTCAACGACGTTGAGCTTCCCGCAGAGTTGGAAAAAACCCTGTCATCCGACGGTGATGGAGGAGTGGTCCGCTTTGTCTCCAGTTATACCGAAGACGATGGCTCGGTGCGCATGGAAGCCGATGTGCGCGGTGAGTCTTCGGAGGTGATTCGTCAGGACGGAAATAGCGTGATCTGGGAATTTGCGCCGGCGGTGGCCGATGCCGCTCAAGCCGGCGATGAGTTTGAGCAACCCTTTGAAGCCGAGCAACATCCGCAGCGTCCGGGCGAGGGCGAAAGCGTGACCTCCGCACCACCGCGCTACCCCCGGGTGGTTGCCGATCCGACATCGGTCAATCGCGTTCCCGGGATGGGTACCCGGCCGATCACCATCGATCTGCGCAACGCCGATATTGAAAATGTACTTCGGCTCATCTCTTCGGAGAGCGGTGTCAATATCATCGCCGGCGACGATGTAGGTGGAAATGTGACGATGAAGCTCCAAGGGGTGCCGATGGACGAGGCATTCCTGACGATTTTGCAGTCACTGCAGTTGGGATACGAGATTCGGGGCAATGTGTTGCGCGTCGCTCCACAGAGTGTGCTCAATGACGAAGAGGAAGCCCGCGCTGAAGCGAGGGCTCGCGCCCAGCGACAGGAGCCTTTGGAAGTCTTTTTGCTGCCCGTCAATTATGCCGCGGCCGGTGATCTGACCACCCAGGTCGATGGACTCCTCAGTCCCCGCGGAAGCGTCTCCGTCGATGCTCGTACCAATACGCTGATCATCAAGGATCTGGCCAATAATCTGGATTCGATTCGCATGCTCATTGAGACCCTCGATTCCCAGGTGCCACAGGTGCTTATCGAGGCCCGGATCGTGGAGACCAACGAAAACTTCGACCGCGAGATCGGGATTCAATGGGGTGGTGATTTTGCCATGTCTCAGGGCGGTGGAAATCCGACGGGTCTGATCTTTCCCAATGTCCTCGGCGTCTCCGGTGGAGCCACCGATGGTGAGGCGCCGGTGGAAGGTACATCGGAGAATCCAAATTATGCGGTCAACCTCCCAGCGGCGGCCGGTACCGGTGCTGGTGGAGCGATGGGACTGACCATGGGAAGCGTCGGTGGAACGGTCAATCTCAATATGCGGCTTTCAGCGATGGAATCCGCGGGATATGCCAAAATTATCAGCTCCCCGCGAATTTTGACGCTCGACAATCGCCAGGCGTCGATCTCCCAGGGTACGAGTATTCCCATCAGTGTCGTCAGTGCCGCCGGGGTGCAGACGATCTTCGTCGACGCCACCCTGGATTTGACGGTGACTCCCCACGTCACACCCGATGGCAATGTGCGGATGGCGATTCAGGCCACCAAAAACGAGCCGGACTTTCAGAATACGGGAGCCCAGGGGGACCCGTCGATTATTCAAAACCAGGCGGAGACGGAGCTTTTGGTCCAGGATGGAGACACCACGGTCATCGGTGGAATCTACACTGAGAATACCGGTGAGAGCTTTTCGGGTGTTCCCTTTTTGCACCGGATTCCAATCCTGGGATTTTTGTTCCGGTCACACTCTGAGACGGAGACCCGTTCGGAGTTGTT
>SKPJ01000052.1 GCA_007119595.1 Myxococcales bacterium | reverse complement strand
TTGAGGCAGTGCAACAGGCTGCTCCAAAAAACGGTCCCCACTGTGGCCGCCATCTCCAGGGCCAGCCGTTCGGTTTCGGTCAAGCCTTGAAGGCGAGCAGCGACGGTCTCCTCGACGGTCGTGGGAAGATCGATTTCATCGATCCGATCGGCGTCGATCTGCCAGGGTTCTTCTCGGGTATCGACGATTCCCTCGGTGAGGAAAATACGAAGAATTTCCTCGACGGCCAGCGGGTTTCCCAGGGCGGCATCGACGATATTGTCGATCATCTGTTGCGGCACGTCTTCGGCGAGCCGCAAGGTGTCGATAACCTGTTGACGGACCTCGGTATCGCTCAATGGAGCCAGTTGAAGGTGAATATCGGCTTCGTCGGTATCGATGCCTCGTTCGGTCTCGTCGGTCTGTCCAAAGGCAAAGAGGACCGGGGCATCATCGAGTTCGTCGATGAGGTGGCGCAGCAGACGATGCGTGGCATCGGAGGCGAGATGAACGTCGTCGAGAATGATCAGCAGGGGATTGTTGGCGGCGTCTGCGCGGAGCAGCTTTTCGACGGCGCGAAACGACGAGCGCTCCATCTTCTCCGGTGACAAGGCTTCGGTTTCCGTGTTTTCGTCGCTGTTGTCGGGAAAGGGGAGCCCGATCAACTCTCCGACGAGCCGGCTGATATGAGAGGCCTGAGCGGGGACGAGTGCCTCCACAGCTTCGAAGAGGCGTCGCCGGGCCATCTCGGTGCTGTCTCCGTCGGGGATATAAAACCGGGACCGAAGCATCCGTGAGACGACTGAGAACGCGCCTCCCACTTCCTCGCGGCAGACCCCTCGAATCACGGCGGTCGATGAAAATGACGCCTCCAGCCGGCGCTGAAACTCCGCGAGCAGTCGGCTCTTACCCAGTCCCTGATGTGCTGTAATGACAGCGACACTGGATGCCGACTCCTGTTCGACGGCGGAAAGCCCTTGCTCCAGTGCCGAAAGCTCCTCATCACGACCAATCAGAGTGGTTTCAACGCCATAGACACGCCACGGATCGGGGTGTTCGTCACCGTCACTGGTCTCGATGACCCGGGTGATGACCGCCATCGGCGAGCCGCATTGAGCGCAATAATCGGCATCCGGATCATTGAGAATACCACAGGCCGGGCAGCTCTCCTCGGTGCCGTCATCTTCGGGATGATGGCGGTCACAATAGCTGCGCCCCCAATCCACGGATGCCTGACATTGTTTGCAGCGTGGGCGGGGCAAGGTCGACGCACATCGCCGGCACTTTTTGGCCGGCTTGCGATGAGCGGTCCCACAGCGTGGGCAGTTCATGAGTGGATCTCCGCAGGCTGGAAATTCGATGAACTACTCATCAACTCTCTCCGAAAGTGCCGGGCTCGACAAGCAATACCTTGCCGCCCGCCGATTCGATGATCTCCTGAAACGATCGCGCTCGTTGCTGGCCGATTCCCCAGGCAATGACGCAGGGGGCGGAGTCAGCGATTTCGACGGCGGCGTGATACTCGATGGATAAAAGTATACTCAAGACCTGTCCGATTCGTCGATCCGAATATCCCGGATGGCGCAGCACCAGATCGACCAATGGAGCATCGGAATCGCGGCGCTGCAGGCGTGGATCGGTATAATTTTTCGGCTCCAGGCTCCTGGTGGCCGTGGAGGTCGCGCTCCCTAGATCGAGGACAACACCGTCATCGGATGGCTCGGATCGGCGGCGGTCGCCGGAACGCACGCCCGTGGCGCGACGGCGAAATGATAGTTGGCTTTCCGAAGCCTCTTCCCGTCTGCTCACCTCGGCGGCGTCCTCAAAGATCGTCTCCCCCACGCCGAGGTACTCAAAGAGATCGACACCGAAGGAGGAGAATTTTTCGAGTCTCTGTAGAAAGTCATCGATTTCAGAGCGCAGAGTTTCCATCCCCGCGTCGAATCCCCCGGGCGTCACCTGCAGCCCCAATGCTGTGCGCACCGGAACCGACAAGCTGGCCTCCAGGCGTTCTTCGTCATCATCGGGGCGTACCTGGACGTCGAATTTGGTATGCAGATGGTGCTCCAGTCCGTGCTGAAGGGCTCGGACCTGGCGGTTGGCGAGGACTTGGGCAAATCCAATGACGACGGTGAGTTCGTCGCCGTCGACGACGGTGGCCGTGGACTCGATGGTGGCGTCCGTAGTCGATGTTCCACCTTCACCGGCTGCACCATCGCCGATGGTTTCGAAGGGAGAATCGCCGGATGCGGTGTTCGTCGTCATCTCATCGGCGTCCGCATCGGTGGCGTTGCCGCCCACGATCTGCTTCCATTCATCAAACGATGTGACCGACTCGAAGTGCTCACACAACCCGATGACCTCCAACAGCACGCGACGCAAGCGGTCAGTATTTTGTTCTTGCTCCGCCTTCAACCTTGTTTCCAGAACCCAGGGCACTGCGCCTGAGGAAACCTCCCAATTCGACTGCGAGATATCGCTCAATCGATCGGATAGGGCGGTGACCACCGAGTCCGAATTGCCATCGGGAGGACCGAGAGCGATCTCGAGGCGAAGTCGAAGTTCTTCGTCATCGGGGGATAAGAGCACCCGGGCAAAGCTGTGGCGTGAAAACTCGGCAAGTGCCTGAACCCAATGGCCTGTGCGCTCCTGCGGTGGCTCCACATCCTGCAACTCGATCACGAGATCATCGAATGCCGACTTCCATTGAGAAATATTCGACTCGTCCATCAAATTCTCCTAGTCGTCCGCAGAAACCTTGGTGCCCATGCTCTGTGTGTACGTGAGGAGTCGACGCTGAGGCAAGGATAAACGCCGGAGTCGGAAACGCGACAAGGGGCGGGCATGGAAAAAAAAAGCCGCCCCCGATACCGGAGGCGGCTTCATCACACAACTACAATGGGCAATCAACATCACTCTGCGATCGAATAGCCATCGTTCATATCGATAATAATCACTCCGCGAGAAGTATTGTCCTCGTCGGCGTCATCGGTATGTGCCTCGTCCTCGTCTTCATGCCGTGGCACATAAAGAGGCAGCCGCAGCGCCTCGGGCTGCCACTGTCCGTCTCGTTCGCGTTTGAGTTCATCGTAGATAATGTGTTCGTCGGGAAGCATTTCGTACTCCTAAACGAGTCAATTATCCCGGAGCATCGCAGGGCGTTACGTCCGAGCTAAGCGGCAGCTTTGTGAGCAAAACGCAGATGACGTGCCAGTTGCTGAAACGTCGGACTGAGTTCAGATGCATAACGAACCAACCGCTTACAGTCTTCCTGTATTAGTTTAAAGATACTGGAAATGTTTTCCAAGCACTATCTTCAAACCGTTGCAAAGCGATGAATTACAGGCTCAAATCAGGATAAGGGGAGAGCGGTGGAGCGCAAAACTTTTTATTTCTCGGAGTCCTCCTCACCGTCTTGATCGTCGGCGCCGTCATCCTTCGATGGGTTTTGGGGGGAGTTCTTTAGGGCTGGAGTGTCACCATCAGATTCGGGATCCGTCGATCGTTCAGAAGCGTCCGATCGGAGCGATGATTGTGCCGGAAGAATGTCATCGACATCGAATCGGTACGGCGATCTCTCGGGCAAAAAATCGCTCAAGGTAGCGCCGCGCCGAAAGGGACCGGGCTGTGCTTTTTCGTCGCTACGCGATGCGTCCCGTTCGTTGGCCACCGCCGCATCATCACGGTGGTAAAAGGCAAATAACGCCCCGTAAAAGAAAATGCCGACCACCGAGAGCGCCACGGTCACCAGGATTTGACCCAACAACTGCAGTATAGAGCCCAGGGCCGACAGTTCCGGCACCAGCAGGGTTAAATTATTGAGCATGATTGCCACCCAGTAGATTCCCAGCGGGACGAGGAGCACCCCCAATGCGAAGATGAGGAGGCGATACAGACTCCAGAAGTTGTCCAACACGAAGGCACCACCGCGCAATATGGCCTCGCCCAACTCCACGTCGTCGATGACCAGGGGCGCACCGATGGCCTCCAGGGCCAGACGGGTCAAGCCGGCCCAGCCCATCAAACAGGTCAAGGAACCGGCGGATGCGACGACGACAACCCAGCGAGGCGCAGCCTGCAGAGCACCCGATAGGTAGGAGTCATAAATGACCAGGAAAACCGCGACCCCCAAAAACAGGGTGATCACTCCCACGGCAAAGCGCAGCAAATACAGGGCCAAGACCTCGGGGAAGCGGGCTACTGCGTGGTGCCAAAAGGTCGACCATCGATCGATGGATTCACCTCGCAAGCCGACGTCGATAAGCCCCCAGATGCCGCCGACGACCAATGCCTGCAAGGCCGTGGCCAGCAGGGCCGCAAAACAAAGAGTTCCCACAAAACCGGCGAAAAAATTCGGGGTGCGAATGATGCCAATGATATGATCGATCCACAAAATGGGGTGGCCCCCGGCGGCCACGTATAGCTGGGTCTCGATGATAAACAGTGTCAGCACCATCAATCCGATGACCATCAGCAACGCCCGAGCAACAAAGTCGGCGCCTAGTTTCCAGACAATTACCAGCCAGTCTTGTTTTAGAATTTTCCACGCTTCCTTATAAAAGGGGGTGGCCGAAAAGTTGCGATGGGATACCCAGTCCCAAGAACGAGGAGCAGCTCCGGTGGAGTCTCGATGCGGGTCTGAATCAGAGGTCATAGAGCGTCATGGAATAGAGCGTCATAGAAGCGACGGATGAATTCGCAAATGGAGTACTCGACGGGCATTGTAACCGGGCCCGATCGCAAGCGAAAGGAATGGTAAAATGGCAGATATATTCGATAAAAAAGTAGTGTGGATTACAGGTGGCGGCAGTGGAATTGGACGCGCTTTAGCGCTGGAGTTCGCCAATCAAGGGGCGGTGGTCGCCTCCTCGGGGCGCCGAGTGAAGCCACTGGAGGAGACGACGCAACAGGTGGAGGCTGCCGGCGGTACGGGGCTTGAGGTGCCCTGTGATGTGACCAAGGTGACCGAATTGGAAGGGGCGGTGGAAGATATCGTCGATCAGGCGGGACGTCTCGACGTGGTGGTGGCCAATGCCGGGTTTTCGGTCAGTGGGCTCTTTGAGGAGTTGAGCGCCGCGGACTGGAAACGCCAATTCGATACCAATGTCGTGGGGCTTGCGATGACAGTGAAAGTGGCCCTGCCCCATCTTCGCAAAACCGACGGCCGGGTGGCCTTGATGGGAAGCGTCGCCGGCACCCTGGGACTTCCCAATAACGGTCCCTATTCGGCGTCCAAATTCGCCGTGCGCTCCATCGGACAGACCCTGACGGCGGAGTTGGCGGGAAGCGGTGTCAGTTGCACGACCTTGTTGCCCGGTTTTGTGGAGAGCGAAATTGGCCGCGTGGACAACCAGGGAGAACACCACGAAGACTGGGAGGATCGGCGCCCCGAAAAATGGATGTGGCCCGCCGACCGGGCGGCACGTTCGATGCTTCGGGCGATCCGAAAGCGGCGCTCCGAGGCGGTGATCACGGGCCACGGAAAGATCGTGGCATTTGCCGCCTACCACGCCCCGCGACTGACCCAGAATCTGGTGGGCCGTTTTGGGCAAAATGCGCGCAACCGACAGACCGAATGAGACCTCGGCTGCCCACTAATCAGGCCGTTGCCGGGTCGTGGGGGACGCTGCCACGCGGGGCGCGGTAGAACATCGACGGCGTATAGCGCTCGAGGTTGGAAACCCGTGAAGTATAGATATCGGCGTAGCGCTCGACCTGTCGAGTCAGATGGCTTTTGTCATTGCCGGTACGCATCAAATAACCCCATGTCTCGTTGAAGTCGGTGCCATCGCGTGCCACCAGAGGCGACAATCGCTGGTTGAGTTCACCGATCGCATCGCGATACTCGGCGATCCGCTCCTCCAATTTTTCGACCGACGCTTCGCCGACGGTGGCGTGATTTCCGTTTGCTCGTTGAAGGGCGAGACGAGTGCGATTGTACTCGTCTTCGATGCGTACTTTTTCGACCATCAATTCCTGGATTTGATCCTGGTCGTCGCGGGTGGCGTCGATGGCGCGCAGTTCTTCTTCCATCTCTCGCAGTACCAGGGCGGTGCGCCAGCGAAGCACGTTTTTGGTGATATTGACATCTGCAAATAAGTGGTCCCCCACATAGAGGATTTCGTCGCCCGACATGCCCAGACAGTCCTCAATTGCCGAGGCGTTTCCGCCATAGTAGATGCGCCCCTCTTCGATCGTTCCAAACCAGGGCTCCAAAAGGCCGTCCTCGCTGGCGACTTCAAAAATCGGCGCCGTCCCGGAGAAAAACTGGGGCTTGCGAGCGGCTACCACCGCTATATCAAAGAGGCTGCGCCAAGTCCGCCCGTCTTCCAGATAGGGATCGACGGTATAGGTGAGCATAAAGTCGGTATATTCAAAGCCCGAATTGGTGATGAGAAGGATCTTTTTGCCCGCCCGCCGTTGATCGATGAGGGTGGTCGGCATCTTCGGATCGCGATGTACATATCGCTCCGGGGAGGCCATGATCTCGCCCTTGAGTTCGCCCTCGATATGGGCTGCATCCAATACGTCTTGGATGCGCCAATACAGATCGGAATACCCCATTACCTCCGGCAATTCACCGCGATCGAGCAATTCGACGAGCTGAGAGTACATCACTCCTGCGGAGATGGAGAAAAAGGTATTCAAAAATACCCACCGCGACTTATCGGATAATTCCACCAAGGTCCGAGAGTAGGCCTTTCGCACCTCGTTATAAGCGAGCAGCGAAGTTCCATGGGTGGCGCGCCAGACATAGCCGAAGCGATTGGCCTTGACGACGTTTCCCAGCTTGAGATCGAGCACCAGTCCCCGCATCACCCGGCGGGGCTCAAACGTCAATTCATCGACGGGCCAGTCCTCCTGCAAAAGACGCAATTTGATATGCTCGTAGGCCCGCCCTTCCCAGGCTTCGACGTCGTAGTGGACCAGCGTGTAATCCATGTCGTAGCCGATGGCCTCAATGGAGCGAAGATTCAGCGATCGGTTGCAATATACACCGCGCTCGTGCGGGATATCATCGTAGACATCGAAGGTTCCGAAGGTCATCACCGAACTCCCGGGCAAAGATGAGCGCTGGGAAGAATGAAGATTATAGGGGATTGAAAAATGACGTTGGTGAGAAAAACCCACACTCGGTCATCATAAAGTCCTCGAGACACAACTCGTCGGACAGAACTACTCCACCGCTGGAGAGAAACCAACCGACCTGGTTGGTCAAAAAGGCGGCCGCATCGAAGGGAAGAGAGGGATCGGGGACGTTGAAGGTGTGTTCTCCCGTCGGGTCCAGATATCCAAAGCGGAGGGCGTTGACGCCGTGGTCGGTATATTGGGTGGCCCGTACGGGAGGGGCGGCGTTGGGTTTTGGACCTTCCCAGCGGTCGATATCGAGCACATCGGGGTCAAAGAGGGTATTGGGATATTCCGGGAAGCGGTTCAGCCAGGAGATACCCTCGTAGACGTAGTTTTCAATGAGGTATTGGTTCGGTGGCATCTCGTAATAATAATCGGGCTCAAAGGTCTCGATGGCACCGGCGGCGCGGGCGATGGCGATGGAGGAGCTGACCGGGACGACCTGATCGCCGACGGTGGCGATGGTCAAAAAGTTGGTTTCGCCTCGTTGAAAGGGCTCTGATTCGTAGGGGTATTCCAGGGGTCGTATCGACAGATGGGGGGCCCATACGGCGGGATCGACGGGTTCGATGATCATCTGTGCAAGACCGACAAATTGGCGCATCTCAGGCGTTTGACGGGTCAACCCCCAGCCGTCGCTCAGCGCAGCCAACGGAGACCCCACCGGGTAGTGGATATTCTGATCGATGGCGGGGTCTTGAAAGGTGTCGATTCGCTCTTTTTTGTCGCCATTGGCGTCATATATCTCGAGCACCAGGCGGTCGCCATACTCGGTGGGATCGTCGATGACTCGCCGTTCGTATTCCTCGGCGAGTTCAACAGGAAGATCTCGGGGATCGAAGTCTGTGACACAGGAGGAAAGGGGCCGGCACTGACCGGAGTGGGAGCAATACTGCCCATCATCGCACTCGAGCTCACCGCACTCACTGGTCTCAACACAGCCCATGATCTCTTCGTAGAGATCAATGGAGGCATCGAAGCCCAACTGGAAGCGGCGGTGGATTGGACGCACAGCTTCGGCGGCGACACCGACGCGAAAGGCCCCATCTTCAACGATGATCTCGTTATACGCTGCTTGTTCGGGAAGATCTTGGTGCTCCTCCCTCTCCAGATTGCGCAGAACGACCCGGTCCCCGTCGTCGAGCCCGTCGATGGTCGCCAGGGATACGCGCCGAGTACGTCTGACCTCCGGGAGTAACCACTCCAACCTCGTCGTCTCCCCATCGGCGGATGTATTCCCCACCACCAGGGGACCGAACATGCGCAACATGGTGCTCGATCGGACGTTGCTGATGGTGCTTCGGACCGCGATATCAGCCATCCCCCCCCCACCGGCATTGGAGGCCCCGGCCACGATGGTGGGCTCTGCGGCGGCCAGTACCGTCGACTGAATACCGCCCAGCGAAGTGCCCCATGTCACGTAGGGTCGCTCTCCTCCAAAATCGACGACTCCATCACCGCTGAAGTCGCCCGCCAATTGTGGCTCGCCATCGCCGTTCAAATCCCAATCGGCGGCGATCTCCTCGATCTCGGATTCGATGGCCTGCCACTCCCCGGCTCCGTCGACGAAGGACCGTTCCCCATCGAAGGATCGAAGAATTCTTACCAATTGCATCTGATCGATGGTGGTCTGGCGAAACATATTGCGGGTATGGACCATATTGGAGGTCACGTAGTCCCCGCTGGAGTCCACGTCGCCGTCATTGGTCAGATCCCGGGCCCGGTGATAGCCGAGGACGGTGGGGAGGTTTTCCAGATTCTGTTGGGAGGCGACGTTGTCGAGGATATCGGCGAATTCGTCGGGTATATCCAGGCCGTGACCGGCGGCGTCGATGGTGCATGTAGCGAAACCGAATTTGGCCATCGATCCCGCAAACCCCAGTATCTCAAGCCGGGTACTTCCGATGGCATGGCTATAAATGATGACCGGAAATGGCGCATCGTTTTCACCTCTTATGTCGGGAGCGACACATAAAAAGGGGACTTCTGTGCGGGTAATCTCCACGGTGCTGCGCGGGGTATCGACCACCAAATCCGGCTGTCCATCAAGGGCCATGCCGTCCAGTTCTCCCAGCAGATTGGGGGACATAAAGCTGCCACTGACAATATAATCCACAAAGCCAAAGGACTCCTGCATTACATCCACCGTCGCCGAGCTGGCCTGGTCACCAATCAATGGCAAAAGAGCCGGCAACAATGCATCGAGCTCAAACATCATCTGGGTGTGATCATCGCTTCCCGTGACATTATGAATCCGGTGGATATTGGGCGGGAACATCTCGTCGAGCTCTGCGAGCGGCCCGTGGCCGTACAATCCGGCGCGAACCATCTCCAGGGTTTCCGTGGGTACATCGGTGGTAAAACTCCAGGCAAATCGGACGTTGTCCAAGGTGGCATCGAATCGTTCCGGCAATACCTCGGGCAAGATCTCGCGAAGGGGCTCGATGGTATCCGTCTGTGCCGGATCATTGATCCAGTCGAAGGGACTGTCGACGGGACGAATATCCTCTCCGCGCACCGCGCTGGTCAGCACCACCGCGTATTTGGCACCCGGCTCCAGGGGATGGACCGGACGCAGCAGCAGAGTGTTGGTTTCTCGCTCGTAAAAGTCGAGGACTTCGCGAAACTCGAAGGGATCACCGTCGGGATGACGAAGATTCGGCTCCCCACCGTGATGTCGCGCCGTGGAAAAGAGCATATTTGTGCCATCACTGCGCCGATCGTTTTCGTAGTAATTGTCCGGTCGGGCCAGCGTGATTGGGAAGTTGCCCAATCCCATATCCAGCAGGCTCAGCTCCCCATAGGTAGCGCTTTCGGGGTCGACGTTGACCAGATAGACGGCGTCGTCCGAGAAATCCGGTGTGAGGTGTTGATGGCGGGCGATGAGCTCTTCGACATCAAGGGGACGGTCGAAGGAGATCGTGATCGGCGAAAAGACTCCGAACCCGGCGGCCTCGTTGAAGGCGGAGCGAAACCGAGCTTCCCCGTAATCACCGCTCGCCGCCGGCAAATCGACCCGGACGCCCGTGGGGCTATCCGCATCGCGGCGCGTCAGTCGGTCATTGGGGAAGGGGATATTCGGAAAGGGATAAGCCTCCAACTCGAATTGTATCTGCGGTCCACCGGCGTGCCCGGCGTGCCGTAAGCCGGTCTCCCCGTCATCTTCATCTTGGCAACCGAGGCTGAGCACCAAGACCAAAAGGCCGAATAAACCAATGCGGTATCTCTTCACTTTCGAGTCCCTTATCATCACCATCGAGACCCGTCGGTCTCGCAAATCACTCGCCCATCAACTCTGCATAATCCTGCATCGATGCCCGTAGAATTTCACGAGCGCGCTCGGCACCATATACGGTTTCGACCTGCACTTCATCGTGATTTTGACCGGGCGCCATCTTATAGGTCAAAAAATAGTGGCGCAGCCGCTCTACGAGAGTCTTTGGCAGTTCATCGATATCGCGGATATGATCCCAGACCAGATCTCCTTCCAGCACGGCGATGATCTTGTCGTCGGCCTCCCCGTTGTCGATCATATGGAGTCCGCCGACGATGCGGGCCGACAAAACAATCTGCGCCCGATCGATCGGGTTTTCACTCACCACGCAGATGTCGAGGGGATCGTGATCGCCGCGATCGGTCTCCTCGGAGAGAGCGCCCACGCGATCTCCACAGTAGGTACGCGGAATAAATCCGTATGCCGAGGGAAGCTGGGAGGTAAATTTCCGGGGCCGATCGACCATGAGATAGCCCGTCTCCTTGTCGATCTCGTACTTGATCCAATCCGAGGGGGTCATCTCGATGTACACGTTGACCATTTCCGGGGCGTCGTCACCGACACTGAGACCGTGCCAGGGATGTGCACGCCAACGGTCGAAAGTAGGGGGGGAAGTCATATCGCAAACTCCGATTGTGCAATAGCCATTTACAGGGCAACGCATCCTGTGGCCGACCAACTCGTGCTGTCAACCGTCATTTCACTATCCAAACGCCTCATCACTCACCTGGCGGAGCGTCTAGCCATCCTTCGTTATCAACTCCGTGTGCCACTTTTTCTCCCAGGCCAGGGCGGTGGCGACGATTCGGTCGAGGTCGTCATAGCCGGGTTGCCAATCCAGATGCCTGTGCAGGGCCGTGGGGTCGGCGACGATCTCTGGTGGGTCGCCAGCCCGGCGCGGCCCGTCGACCACGGTGATGTCGACGCCACTGACGCGGCGCACGGCCTGCGCGACCTGGCGCACTGAAAAGCCGCGACCATACCCGCAATTCAAAACTCGGCTCGAGCCACCGTCTCGCAGATAGTCCAGGGCCCGCACGTGGATATCTGCGAGATCGCTGACATGAATAAAATCTCGAATGCATGTGCCGTCTTCGGTGGCATAGTCGGTGCCGAAGATCTCGAGCGCCGGGCGCTCACCGATAGCTACTTCGGTGGCGACCTTTACCAGGTGGGTGGCATCCGGGGTGGCCTGACCGGTGCGACACCTCGGGTCGGCTCCGGCGACGTTAAAATAGCGCAATGCCATAAAGCGCATCTCGCACGCGGTGGCGACGTCTTTCAGCATCCACTCGATCATCAATTTGGAGCGACCGTAGGGGTTGACAGGAGCCGTGGGCGCGGACTCGTCGACCGGGATCTTTTCTGGTGCGCCGTACACTGCGGCGGTAGAGGAAAAGACGAATTGCCCGATACCGTGGTCGACACAGACCTCGAGCAGAGTCCGGGTCTTCGCCGTATTGTTCAGGTAATACTTTAGGGGGCTGGCCATCGATTCAGGAACGATGACGCTTCCCGCAAAATGTAGAACGGCCTCGATGGCGTGTTCAGCTAATATAGCCGCCACTTTCCGGGAGTCTCCGACATCGCCGACGATGAGTTTGGCTCGCCGATCGACCAGCTCCCTTCGTCCCGTGGATAGATCGTCAATGACCACCACGTCGTGATCGTGGGACAACAGCTCGAGGACGACGTGGCTTCCGATATAACCGGCACCACCGGTGACGAGAACGTTCATAAGAGCCTCTCAAGGCCTATACTACATGTGGCGTCGGAGTATCGACGCCCAAAAGTCGAGGTGTTAAACCATCTCTCGTTCGAGGGCATCCGACCACTAGTTATCACGATCCGCCTCCTCCTGAATACCGAGAGACGATGTCGATTCCGGACCCCCAGACCATTGTCTGCCTATCATCGCAGCGCTGGCGCGACGCGATGTGGACCAACAAGCAACACATTATGAGTCGAGTGGCGAAGCGACATCGCGTCATCCACGTCGACTATGGTCTACGACCACTGGTTCAATACCTCGCCGAGCGCGCCTGGTACCACCCCGATCAACTGTGGCCACCGCACCGGCTGATATACGACGGCGTCGCTCACGTGGAGAAGAATCTATATATCGGCGATTCCTACTCCCCGATCTGGGCCGGAATCTTTCGCCACGGCCATCCGGTCCGCGATTTCTTTACCTTTGACGCCAAGATATGGATGGTGAAGCGATTTTTGCAGCGCGAGCCGACGCAAGCACCCATCGCCTGGGTCTATCACCCGGGATTCGCCGACGCCGTGGACTCATTGGACAAAAAATTGCTGGTCTACGATTGCGTCGACAACTACGAGGCATTTCCCACCTATCGCGATGATCCCGACTGGCTGATGCAGCGCGAGCGGCGTCTGTGCCGCAAAGCGGACGTCGTCTTCTGTACCAGCCGGGCATTGTACGAGCAGCGGCGACAATACAATCCGGACAATACCTATCTGGTACATAATGTCGGTGATGCGGAGCATTTCAAGACGGCGACGGATCCCGCGTTGGAAATTGCGCAGGAGATCGATGAGCTCGACGGACCAGTGATCGGATTCGTAGGAGCTATCAGCGACTACAAGCTCAATATCGACTGGATTCGCCACGCCGCCCGGCGGCGCACGGACTGGAATTTTGCGCTCATCGGGCCCGTGGGTATGGCCGATCCGGGAACCGAGGTCGGTGCGCTCAAGGCACTCCCCAATGTCCATCTACTGGGTCACCGACCCTACGGGGAGCTTCCGCGGTACCTAAAAGGGGTGGACGTGGCGGTGATACCGTACCGCATCAACGACTATACGCAGTCGGTGTTCCCCATTAAATTCTTCGAATTTCTGGCCACCGGAAAGCCCGTGGTCATCTCGAATTTACCGGCCCTCAAGGAGTTTTACGACGCCGTAGAAGTGGCCACCAATGCCGAGGAATTCGTCGCGCTCTGTGAGGTATCGCTCAGTGGTGACGACGAAGAATCGGCGCTTCGGCGTATCGAACTCGCCGCGCGACACTCCTGGCCGGAGCGAGTCCGGAAATTGATGGAGAAGATCGCCGATCGACTATGAGCTTCGGTGTATCAAAGGTTGATCAGGCGGCGGGCTTCCCGCAGGTATGCCTCGAGGCCGGCCCAGGCGAGCGGGATGTGAAAAACGCTGAGGATACCGGGGAGCAACCAATTCGTCTCGATCGCGAGCTCACGACAACGGGTGTGCATGCGAATCGGATTTGACGGAGCAAAATAGCGGGTGGTCGAGATATACAGCTCCCAAAATAGGGAGTAACGCTCGGGATAGTAGTGCGAAAGCTGTGCGTGACC
>SKPJ01000445.1 GCA_007119595.1 Myxococcales bacterium | reverse complement strand
GAGATGAACCTTCATTTCGGCGACTGGGGCGTCATCGATCTGGGTCAGACCAATATCTTCTTTCAGTTGATGGAGAAGTCCGACGTCGTCGCCGGTCGTACGCCGGGAGAGATGCTCGACGGACCGCTCTTCGTGGCGTTGTTGTTGGCCTTTTTTCTCCACGCCGTATTTTTGATCGTCGCCTTTATGCAGACGCCGGATCCGGAGTTGACGCGCCTTGGTTACGAGGATCGCTTCGCCGAATTCGAGGTCGACGATATCGAGGACGCCCTGGACGAAGAGGAAGAAGAGGAAGAAGAGGACACGACGGCGGAGAAGGCCGCCGGTGAAGAGGGCGAATTTGGCGATCCGGAAGAGGAGATCGAAGAGACCGAGACGCCGGAACACGATGATGATTTGGTCGACGAAATCGATATCGAAGATCTCGGAATTCACGACGCGTTGACCGACGATGTCATCGGTGAGGGGCCGCTGGATCAACTCTTTGACTCCGATGGCTTCGAGGCTGAGATCTCAGCTGCTATGGCCGGCGACGGCGACGAACTCGACATCGGTCGTGGAGAAGGCGGCATGGGACTTCGAGGAGCCGGCGGAGGCGGCGGAGGCGAGGGCTACGGTCGCATCGGTGGGCTCGGCGATGTGGATACCGGTGGAGGCACAGGGGCGGGCGCTGCCGTCGGTACCGGTGAGCAGCGCGAAGTGGAACCCCGTGTGGACACCGGAACTCCCAGTGTCGGTGATTTCTGTGACCCCGCCAATATTCGCCGTGTCGTCGGTGCTCGGACCAACGCCATTCAACACTGCTACGAGCGCCAGCTTCAGACCAATCCCAATTTGAGTGGTAGCCTGACCGCCAATTGGCGCATTGAACTCGACGGATCGGTCTCCAACGTGCTCATGGTGGAGTCCACGCTCAACAACGCTCAGGTGGAGGGATGTATTGTGCGCGTCATCGAGCGGATGCGCTTTGAGGAACCCGATGGCGGTATGTGCGATATCAACTATCCCTTCGTCTTCTCCGGTCTCCAGTAGTCGTTGAGAATAGGATAAAAAAGAGCCGGCGATTCCACCTGAGGAGTCGCCGGCTCTTTTTGATTTATGGCATCGTTCAATGGACAGGGACCTGGGGGCAAGGACGTTCTAGGTATCGTCGTTGTCCAGCAGTTGAGCCAACTCCCCGCTGCGTTTTAGTGCGTGGACATCGGTATAGCCACCGACCGACTTCCCGTCGATAAAAATCTGGGGCACGGATCGCTTGCCTCCGCTTTTTTCAACCATCTTCTCTCGGGCCTCCGCATCGTTGGTGACGTCAATTTCCCGGTAGTCCACGCCCATCTCGTCGAATAGGCGCTCTGCCATGTCACAATAGGAACAATATTCGGTGCGGTAGATAACGACCTTTGCCATGGGTTTTGCTCCTGCAACTAAAGTGGGTTCTGACGTCGCGTTCAGCGATCGATGAAGAAGATCGGTGCTGTCCGGCCGGCTTTCAAGTGGTGTTTTGGATCAAACGTTCTGGGGAAGAGTCCATGACTCGATGCGATGAGGCATCAGTGCCAGCATGGGGTCACGCTGGATGAGGGTGTGCAATAACTGAGCATCGCCAAAGGCGTCGGCCAGCGGCGACGGGGAAGATGCCGACTGCTTCAACAATGCGGGCAGTCCGACGGTGCGGTGGGATTGAAAGGTCACGGGCGTCGACTCCGGCAATTCCGGTCTCGTCAAAGAGCGCGCCAGGGTGACGGCATCGTCAAAACCGCCGAGATGATCGACGAGAAAGCGGCTCTCGGCGTCGGCACCGGTATAGACTCGACCGCGGGCGTAGCGATGCAATCGGCGATGGGGAAGCTGACGCGAATCACCGACGCGCCTCAAAAATTGCCGGTAAAAGGCGCGAGCATCTTCCTTGAGGTTTTGAAGTACCTCTTCCGACAGGGGCTCGGTCAGACTCTCGAAGAGTGAGGTCTTGTGGCGAAAAAAGCTCTCCGAATTGACCTCGGCGCGCTCCAGTGTTCCCGGAAAGGAAAACTTTCCGGCGATGACGCCGATGGAACCGGTCACCGTCTCCGGTTGACAAATGATTCGATCCGCTGCGACCGCCATATAATAACCACCGCTGGCGGCGATATCACTGCAGTAGGCGACGGTCGGTTTCTCCTGACGAAGGCGGCGAATTCCATCCCAGATAAGCTCGCTGGCGAGAGCGCTTCCACCGGGAGAATTGATATGGAGCACCACAGCGGCGACGCTGCGGTCGGCCGCCATCTTGCGTAGCGCTGGTAGGACCTCGGAGGGATCGATGGTGGCAAGCGAATGCCCGGGAAGCTCCATGTCGGGCATGACGATCATGCCGCTCAGATCAATGGTCGCCACCTTGCGTTGTGGGCGAAAGAGCGGGGTCCAGTCATACGGACCGGGGTGCGCTTCGACATAGCTACGGGCATCCTTGATGCTCACTTTGCGCTGTGGCTCTTTCTGCTCTTTCTCCGATGATTCCCCTTTCGAAGTCGATGGTGACGATGAACGCCGGGGAGACCTGTCGGCGGGCAGGCCGGTGTCCCGTGGTTCTTCTTCGGTATTTTCGTCCTCCATCGGCGGCGCTGAAATGTCGGCAAATTGGTCGCCCTCTTCGAGCCATCGGGCCAAAAATCGCCGGTGAATGCGTGCGTCGATAAGACCAAAGGCCTCGGCATGGCCGTCATCGACGGGCATGCGTTCAAAGCTCTTTTCAAGCCTCGCTTCGTCAATGGAGCGCTCCGTGCGGATGCGGGTTTCCCGGATATCGGAGAGGCCATCGAGCAGTTGCTGCATCATCAGCCGAAGTGCCGGTGTCGACTCTGTGTGGATAAACCGGTGTGCTGCGCCCTTGAATGGGCCGATGTGGACGAATTGCGGTGCCACGCCTAATCGCTGAAGTAGGGAGGCGGCAAAGAATTGTTCGAAGCGATATCCGAATAGGTAAAACCGTCCCCCGGGAGTCATCAGAATCTGATCGGCGCTGGTGGCGAGATCGTAGTCTCGTCCGTGGATGGTGTGGCTATGAAAGATGATCGACTTGCCGGCCCGGCGAAGCCGCTGGACCAATGCTCGCAGATCCGAGGTGCGGGCCGGCCCGTGTTGGAGATGATCACTTGTGAGAACGACTCCCTCAATGCGTGAATCCCCGGCGATGACATCGATTTCCTCTCGTAGTTCCAGATAGGAGACCTTATCTTGGAAATACTTCGCCAATCCCGAGGGCGGTCCAAACAGCAGGCGCTTGGGAAGCTTTAGGCGAACCCACTTGCGCTGTTTTCGCGTAAGAAGGTGACCGAGCGAAAAGAAGAATGCCCGAAATGCGTAGGACAATAATTTGAGAATATTCCAGATCAGTGCGAAGGGCGCACGAAGCATGGCCAACCCGAGAGTGAAGAACCGTGAATTCTGGGACGGGCACTGTAAAGGGACTGGCCGCCGGTGTCGAGTCGGAGGCCAGCTTGGTTGGTTGGTCGTCCTCGCCGTCGTTGTCCTCATGGCCTGGCTGGCCGGCGCGGGCTGCGTAGCCACTGCCGAGTGTGACGCTTACGTGGGATGCTCCGGCGATGCGGTGTGCTTTCAAAGCCAGTGTCTGCCACCATGTGAAAGCGACAGCGATTGTGACGATCATCAGCATTGCACCCCCTGTTATGAAGACGATGCCGAAGGCACAACGGAGGGGCATTGCCTGGGCAGTGATGAGCGAGTGTGTCTCGACGAGTAAAGGTCAGTGCCAATTGAGATGATCCAATGATGAGCAACAACACGAATAGCGAGGTGGTCGATGGCGCGAGTGATCGACGTCGACGTGGAGCAAGAGCGCATCAAGATCGATTTTCCCTACGAACGGGAGTTGGTGGACGTAGTTCGCACCCTCCCGGATCGATGGTTTGATTGAGGGTCG
>SKPJ01000311.1 GCA_007119595.1 Myxococcales bacterium | reverse complement strand
CAACAATACGATGAAATTCGATATGAGTGGTTTTCGTACTGCGATCTTCATTTTTATTCTCCCAGAAGAGTGTAGAACTTTTTCTGAATCTCTCATCAGTCGAGTGAATCAGTTGGTTCCGTGGTGCAAGATGTTGCGTAATGAGGGGGCGGCTGTGTTGATGCGCCTGCGGCCCCTCCCGAGTCGAAGATTTCGACGGAAATCGCGCCGGTCTATTCAATTATTTGGTGATCGATGGGCTGCCATTTATGAACGCACACATCATTTTGGCCACCGGATCAGTCGGCGAAGAACTGTCGAGGCTACTACTCGCCGCAAGTACTAACGAAAGTGATGTGGAGAAGTCAAACAATTGATGCAGTGCGTCACAAAATGTGTGCCGTAGTGTTCTGTAACGGGGGTTGGATACCATGTTTGGGCATTCTTTTGATAGAGGCGGATATGGTGTAAGTGGTGGATAAGTCAATGAAAATCAGGAGGTGTCGATGTTGCTAAGTGCACCGAATTCGCAGGAGAGTTAAATCCTCTTCAAAACGCCGGGGAGGCAACGGGGTGGATTCATAGAAACGGAGTGAGGGGTCACCGACTTGATCCAATGAGCTCACAATCCGATTGGCGCGCCTCTTTGGGCCACCACATCCAGGCGAGATAGCCCACCGTGAATGCATTGCAGGCCGCAAAGAGCCACATGATGATGGAGGGCCACACGGCGCCGGCGAGTGCCGAGGCCAGCCAGGGGATACCGGCGATAAAGAGTCGACGATCGTAGGCGATGGCCAGTAAGAAGATACTCGTTCCGTAGACGAAGAATTCGAGAGCGATCGCCGCTTGATAGGTGATCTCGGTCAGCCATACGGTCGAGCGGTAGACGATGACACAGGCGAAAACAGTAAATACGCTGATCAACATCCGACGGTTGATCTCGTTGTCGAAGAACCAACTTCGGCCCAGATAGATCACGGTGCCCACCACGGCGGTCATTACGACGATATGGAGCGCCATCGCACCCGTTGTGAGTTGGAGGACATCGAGGTGCACCAATACTGCTGCCGCCAGGGAGTGTATGACCCAGAAAAACCCGATGACCAGAATGAAGATCCCCCGCGATCGGCGCCCTACTTCGACGTCGACGTCGTGGCGGATTTGCTGGAGTTCTTTGTAGTCCTGTCGACGGCTGGCGAGTTTTTCTTCCAACTGTCGAAGACGGCGCTCAAATGTCTCGTTGGGCCGGGGAAAGTCGGCGATGAGAAGGGAGGCAGCCTTGTAGGCATCGCGCTGTATTGCGCGTTCGGCCATGAGCTCCAGAGCACTCTGTAATCCCTGGCGGGCCCGTTGATTGTTCCCGGCGACCTCCAGTGCTTGTTCATAACCAAATCGGCACTCCCCGAAGGTCCTATATAGGGCCGCCTCTTCGACATCTTCACCGTCTGCTTCTCGCTTGAGAACGCGCCGCATATCCTGGAGGCGGCGATCGGACTGGGCGGCCAGGCGCCGGGATTCGCGTCTGCGCCGGTGGTCGACGAGGGCGTCGCGCAGCGCCCGCGCGCTCGCAAAGCGATCGCCGGGATCGCAGGCCATGGCTCGCCGGCAGATCGATTCCAGCTCCGGCGGCGTCTCTTCGTCCAATGGTGGCGCCTCACAGTCGTGGGCGTGCAGCATCACCGCAAAGAGAGTCTTTCCCTGATAGGGGGGCCGGCCACTGAGGGCCTCGTAGAGCATGGCGCCGAGCAAAAAAATGTCGGTATGGGTTCCCAACGCTGTGCCGTCGCCAGTGACCATCTCCGGCGCCATATAGGACGGCGTACCGGCGGGCTTTGTTATATCCCCCTTCGATACGAGACGTCCCGTCGGGTCTTCTTCAACGGAGACGGCGATTCCCCAATCCAGAACATAGACCTCTCCGAATTCGCCGAGCATGACGTTTTCGGGTTTTAAATCGCGGTGGATGATGCCGCGGCTGTGGGCGTAGTGAATGGCGTTGCAGATCTGGATGAGAATTTCGACGTGCAGTTCCAGGGGATCGTCGAAGTCGAAGCCGTCGGGCACACAGCTTGGATCTTCGATGATGTCGAGCCAGGAGGTGCCCTCGATTTTCTTCATGACGATGACGGGATCGTCGTTGTCATTTCGGCCCAGGGTGTAGATGGGGACGATATTGGGATGCTCCAATAGACCCGTGGTCCATCCCTCGCGGAGCAGTACCAGCGAGGCGTCATTCGATGGATCTGCATCGCGGACGTATTTAACCGCCACGTCTCTGCCCAAAGAGAGTTGCTCGGCGAGCTTGACGATTCCCATTCCCCCCTCGCCGAGGGTGCCCTTAAAGCGCAACTCCGGGAGGGTGGTGCGCTCCGATTGTTGAAGGAGGCGGGGGAGCTCATCGACGAGCTCTTGCGCTGCCCGCCCCCTGTCGAGCGAGCTGTCACGCAGGCTCAGTGTGCGTGCCACTTCGACCTGGCGATCCTCGAGACCCAGGGTCTTCCAGGTCATGGTCAGTTCTCGCGATTCGTCGTTGGCTTTCAGCGCTGGTAATTCAGTGCTCATGGACATCCATTCTCATCAAACGACGTCAAAATCGTGGAAGGGTTCCCCTTTTTGTCGAGAGAGGATGTCGATCGCCGCCGCCGCTCCGTCTCCGGCAGAGATGATGGCCTGAATTTTGTGCTTTCGAGATGCCCATCCCACAGCATAGCAATTCGCGATATTGGTGCGCCCGTCGCGGTCAACGGAGGCCACTCCGTCTTTGCGTTCCACACCCAGTTCGGCCTGATGTGACTTATTGGTAGTCGCCAGGATCAAAAAGGACGCTCCGTGTTGTTCGCCCTGGTCGGTTTCGATTTGAAATCCATCGCTGATCTTGTTGACGGACTCCACCCGCGCTTCGTGTAGCTCAGCGCCGAACTGCTCGACCTGTGCACGGGAGCGCTCTTGAAACTCCGTGCCCGTCATTTTCGGAATTCCCAGATAATTGAGAAGAAGTGCTTTGTGCATCGGCGTCTCATCCGTGCCAAAGACCTCGACCTCGACGCCGTTTTTTGCCAGCAGTAGTGCGGCGCTCAATCCAGCGGGACCATCTCCAATCACGATGACATTACTCATGGTCATTCCCTTCATTGAGGTGAAAAAAAAACAAATTCGTCGCACCGGGCGATGACATCATTGGAGGCGCTGCACGTCAACTCCAGCGGTTCGCTGATTTGCGCCAAAGGGGCATATCAAATGAGCTCCCGGAGGGTTTGCACCAATTTTTCCGGGGCGAAGGGTTTGGCGATATGCTCCGTGAATCCCTCCCGGGTAAAGCGAAGGCGATCGTCGGGCATTGCGTAGCCGGTCAGGGCCACGATGGGGCGTTCTTCGTAGCCCGGAATGGTCTGTATTTGATGCAGTGCTTCGACTCCGTCCATCTGGGGAAGGCCGATGTCCATCAATATCAGATCGAAGTCATTGTGCCTGGCCTCCGTCAGCGCTGATTCTGCATCGACCACGGTTGTGACCTGAAATTCCGGCTGTAAGAGCGGAGGTACCATGGTGCGCACCGCCTCGTCGTCTTCCACAAAGAGGACGGAGGGGCGGCTCGACGGTGAATCTGGCTCCACATGGGTTTGATGTTTCGAATCTGCCGCCCGCTTTTTCCCGTCTTCTACGCTTCGCGGCAGGGTGACGGTAAATGTGGTGCCCACCCCCTTGGTGCTGCACACCGAGATGGTTCCATCCATGGCTTCCACCATCCGACGTGCAATTGTCAGTCCCAACCCCGTCCCCTGGTGAGAACGGGACAACCCGGTCGACTCCTGGCGAAACTCATCGAATATATAGGGCAAAAACCCGGCGTCGATGCCGACGCCCGTATCTTCTACCTCGAGAATTCCATATCGGTCGTCACTGTCGATTCGGACGGTGATCTCCCCCTCGTCGGTAAAT
>SKPJ01000532.1 GCA_007119595.1 Myxococcales bacterium | reverse complement strand
TGCCGCCCGAGGATGCTGCCCTCGACAACCTTGAGATTGGGCAGTTCTAGGCACTCAAGCTGTTCCTCCGGCTCGATGGACTCATTGGTGATTCTGAGCGTCCCGGGGATGACCTCCACACTCTGAATCCTGGCAGCGGTTTCGATATTAAAAACCTCGTAAACACCGTCTGTGAGGTAGGACTCGTCGAGCTCCGGACCCTCGGCCATATCGTCCACATCCGGTAGCCCATCGCAGCCCGTGTAGCCGGCTCCCACTACTTCACTGCCGTTGTCCCCGTTGTCTCCGTTATCCCCGTTGACGCCATTATTTCCGTTCGCGCCATTTTCTCCCTCACCACCGTCGTCCCCACAAGCTGTGCTCACGCTGATAGCGAACGCAAATATTGTGAGGAGGGCGAAAAATTGACGAGTCCTGAGCTGCATAATTGTCTCCAAGTTGAGAAAAAATTTCACAGTATTGCTATCACGCTCGCATATCTCCGGCAAATAAACGGGCAACGGGGGTGTGATCCATCTCCGTCGGTCGAAGGGCCTAAGTTGTCCGTCTCATCGTCCCCGCGTGGCCACCACCAGGGCTCGGGCCACCGATGGAAACCGACCGAGCAGTCGCATGAGCAGACCGGCGATCGCCGGTCGTATAATCGCCGCTTGCAACCAACTTCCGAGCCGAACCCGTACCCCGAAGCGTTGGCGCCACTCCCGGCTCCATTGACGCCTTGGGACCCGGGGCAGTCGATCGTGGAGGAGCCCCGCAAGGGTCAATGCGCTCTCCATCGCCATCGCCTGTCCGTCGCCCGCCAGGGGAGCGATCATCCCCGCCGCATCGCCCACGAAGAGCACACCGTTATGAGTCGACGCTTTTGTCGACAGCGGAATCTGAGCCACAGCGCAGGTCTCGACGTCACAGGGTTTTAGTGTGGCGAGCCTTCGGCCAAGGGGCGTATCTCCTCGTTGAAGACTCTGAAATGGCTCCTCCGGATCGATTCGACCGTCCCGCAGCAATCGACGCTCAACCATGGTGCAGATATTGACGCGCCCTTGCTCGACGAAGCTGACACCACAATATCCGCCGTCGAAGGCGTGAAGTTCGACGTGGTCTTCGAGCGGTGGCACGTCTGCACTGCGATCGATGTAGTGGTGTCGTTTAAAAGCCACATACGGTGAGTGTTTATCGAAAAAAGGTCGCTTCAAACGTCGATCGATTCTACTTCGCCGGCCGTAGGCGCCGACGACGACATCGGCCTCCACCATATAATCACTTCGATCATCGCCATCGCGGAGTTCGACATGGAGACGCCGTTGTTGTCGACGACCGACCTCCACCTTCCGCACTGCGGCACCTTCGAATGCCTGGGCTCCACAATCGCGAGCGTTGGCAAATAAGAACTCATCGAGGCATTTGCGACTCAGACCATAAGCCTTTGCCGGCAACTTCAACTCGATCTGGGCTCCGTCGGCGGTACGGAGTCGACTGCGCGTTATTACTGCCGGTTTTCGCTCATGGAATGCCTGCAGGCATCCCAATTCATCGAGACAACGCGTCGCCTCCGGTGATAAAAATTCACCGCATACTTTGTGGCGTGGAAAGGTATCGCGCTCCAAGAGCACCACGTCCCGTCCACTGGTGGCCAGCGCAGCCGCGATTGCCGAGCCCGCAGGACCGGCGCCGATCACAGCGACTTCGACGCGCCGTGGAGGTCTCATGAGACCTCCTTTCGGATCACGCACTGCCAGCGAAAAAACGGCCTCCACTGAATCTGCGGTGTGGGCAATCCCGCCGCCTCGACCAATCGCTGTAGCTCTCGCCGGCGAAATCCCCGTAACACCGACAGTGGCCCATCGTGGTGCACCATCGAATTGCGCGTCAGCAGGCGAAGGACCACCTGACTTCCCAGATACCCCAGTGGATGCCGATGCAAGTCATTGATCACCACTCCCAGAGTGCTGATCTCATACATCTTCTGCAGTGCCTCAATGGCTTCCTGATCGCTTAGGTGGTGCAGCATCAGGGAGGCGTGGACGATGTCGAAGCGTTCTCTTGAAGACAACTCGAAGAGATCGCGGCGCCGAAATTCAAGATGGTGATATGCCTTGGAGCGCTGACGGGCATAGCGGACGGCCACCGTCGAGATGTCGACGCCGAGGACATAGATGTCGAGACCACGCCGATCGGCCCACCAGTCCATATGTCGCGGCACATCGCCTCCGCCGGTCCCTACATCGAGCACAGAGAGCGCATTGCGCTCCTGGTCGATCAACTCCTCGATCCCATCGATCGTCGCCGAATAGCCGCCGAGCAGAGCGTTGATGCGCGCCAGATCATCGAGGGTCTTCACCAATTGGCGGGCCTCCACCACGGGATCATCCATCCACTCCTCGCGCTCACTGCGCCTGGAGAAATTGGGAATCATCGAATCCTCCATTGCCGAGCCAATATAGCGAAAGAATGTGTCGTCATCGGCCACCAAGACTTGCGTTTTGATTTGATTTTTCCTCCCATCCAGCCCCTACACCTACCGCAACACGGCGCCCTCCATCGTCAACCCGGGTCCAAACCCCAACATGACCAGATCTCCTTCGCCATCGCCGCGATTGAATTGACGCTGAAGTACGAAGAGCGCTGTGGCACTCGACATATTGCCAAAATCCCGCAACACGCTTCGCGACAATGCTACATCCTCCTCGTCGAGCCCCACCGAATCGCGAACGGCGTCCACGATTCGCGGCCCACCGGGATGAACCACCCAGGCTGACACATCTGTCTTTAAACATTTTGCGAGGTCGAGCAACTGGCAGACGAATTCATCTCCTGCGCCGAGCAGTGTGGAGGGGATTTCGACATCCAGGACCATTGTGAATCCGTGATCGCCGATATGCCACTGCATCTGATCGAGACTGTCGTCGGTGATCGCGCAATGGCTGGTGACAATATCTCGATATCCCCCATCCCGGCGATCGCTACCGGCGTAAACGGCGGCCGCCGCGCCATCGCCGAATAGGCAATTTCCGACGATCGTCTCCGGCTCCAGATCGAATTGATAGTGCAGGCTGCATAGTTCTACGCAGACCTGAAGGACCACCGCATCGGGATCATCGCCGATGATCTGATCGGCGGCCCGCAAGCCATTGAATGCGCCATAACACCCCATAAATCCGATCACCGTCCTTCGGACCTGTGGCCGCAGTCCGAGTCGATGGACCAATAATATATCCGGCCCCGGCGCAAATGATCCGGTGCAGGTTACATAGACCAGGTGCGTCACCTCCTCGCTTCCAACCCCGGCGTCTTCCAGACTCTTCTGTGCCGCCTTTTCAGCGAGGGAAATGCTCCTCTCTTCGTATAATTCCATGCGCTCTCTGGTCGTCGGGAAGGGCTCGAGGGACCAGTTGTTGGGAAAGAACCGAAATGCTTGGGGATCGCTTTTCGTAAAATCCTCGATGACGCTATATCGCCGATCGATTCCACACCCCTCGTGGATGGAATCCAAAAAAAGCCGTGCCCGGTGATAATTGTCTTTCGTCGCCCGAGCCTCGACGACCTGGCGCATGAATTGAAGAGAGTGTTCTTGGGTCGCCGTATATCGTGGAAGCGCTGTACCCAGACCGTAGAGACGGGAAGCCATTCACATTCTCCAATTTAGGTTTGTCCGTTGCGAGGAGGACAAACCTGATACGCATTGAAGAAGTGTCAATCAAAAAAGGAGAAATCACACCGGCACCCGTGTCGCATTGCCCACCGCGATCGACGTGCACACATCACGGCTTTCGCGCATCGAAAACCGCCACCACAAGGGAGAAAGCGGCGGCCATCAGGGCGATCAAAACCATGAAGACCAGTTGTGCAACCGCCAGCTCGTACAGCTTCTCGGTGGATCCGACGGCGGCAAAAAAGATCTGCGTGAAGATGCACAACATCCCAAAGGAGACGAAGAAGAAAAACC
>SKPJ01000543.1 GCA_007119595.1 Myxococcales bacterium | reverse complement strand
TATTCTGGCGGCCACCAACAAGAACTTGGAAGAGGAGATGAAGGAGGGCGACTTTCGAGAGGACCTGTACTATCGGCTCAATGTCATCGACATCAAAATCCCGCCGCTGCGCAGCCGCATTGAAGATGTACCGCTTCTGGCCGAACATTTTTTGCGCATCTATCGCCAGCAAAACGACCGCGCCATCTCCGGTTTTGATCAGGCGGCGATGGAGAGTCTGAAAAACTATCACTGGCCGGGCAACGTTCGGGAGTTGGAGAATGTCATCGAGCGGGCCGTGGTCCTGGACAGAGATGATCATATTGGCAATGACGACCTGCCGGAGCACGTCACATCGGGCTCCACGGACAGAAGGCATATTACCATCCCCCTCGGCACTTCCCTGGAGGAGATCGAGCAGCGGGTGGTCCACGAGACGCTTAAAATGACCCAGGGAGACAAGAAACTGGCCGCCAAACTACTGGGGATTGCCACCCGCACCGTGTATCGAAAGTTGTGAGCCCAATGCGATTGACAAAATGTCAGCCACAATCGCCCCCCAGGTACTGAATTGACAAAATGTCAAACTGATCGCATTGCGATGGTTTGTTTTTCCGGTGATCGGAGAGTGAGGGCCTTTTTGAGCTCCACGGTTTCGCAGAACGATGATTTGCCGAATCCCCTTGAAATACTGGGCTTATTCTCCTATCGAGGAGCGCCCCAAGAGGGGAGCTGGAAGGACTGAGACCTATTTGAGTGGAATGAAATAGGGGTGGCAAGTAATTTGCATATTGTTCTTTATGGCACCTTTGGCCGGGACCGGTGCGGTCGCCGAAGCGCAGCGGTCATTTACAACCCGATGTTCGAAAGTGGATGAGTCGATATGGAATCTTTTTTTCAACGATTTAGCTGGGCGATCAACTTCGGTCTTATCGCCTTGTTTACCTTGCTTTCGGCGCTGCTGATCAACGGCTTTGTGGCCGCGCAGTTGGCGCAATTTACGGTTCCCAATATGCCGCCACTCGACGAATCGGAGTTCGAACGGCCGCAACTACCGACGGACGACGCAGAACGGGATCAATGGGTCGATATGCTCGCCGAACGTTGTCTTTTCGGTTGTGCCATCGAATTGGATCCCAACGAATGCGCCGAGGAATGCCCCGAGGGAGAGGTCTGTGAGTACGGAGAATGCGTGCCAGACGAGCCGGAGGTCGACGACGAGCACTTCGATGATGTGCCGCGGTTGACCGAGCTCGACCTGAAGCTGATGGGCGTGGTGGCCACGGCGAACCCACGCTACTCCATGGCGATGATCCTCGACGAGGATGATCAGGAGACCCATGTTGTCGGTCTCGGCGACTTTTTACCCGGTGAAGTGGAAATCGAGATATTGGAGATTCGACGGGACCGAGTCTTTATCGACAACGACGGCCGCCTGGAATTTATCCGACTCGAGGATTCGCCCTATGGAGATCCCGATGCGGAGGCGTCGGCACGTCGCCAAGACGGAGCCACCAGTGGTGAGAGCGACAGCCGCCGCGCGCGCTCCCGAGCACGAGCTGAAGAACAGCGCGAGGAACAGTCGCGGGGCCGCGACGGTGTCGAACGTCGCAGCGATAGTGAATACGCCGTCGATCGGGACCGCATTGAATCGGAATTGTCCAATCCGGAGCAGTTGACTCGACAGGCTCGCATCATGCCCAACTATCGCGATGGAGAGCCCGATGGCCTGCGCCTGGTCGGTGTTTCGTCGAATAGTTTGTACTCCGATCTGGGCATCCGAAGCGGCGATGTCATTCACGCCGTCGACGGCAATGCCCTTACGAGCCAGCAACAGGCGATGTCATTGCTCGAATCGATGCAGAATCAAGACCAGGTCACCGTCGAAATCGAGCGGCGCGGCCAGCGTCAGGAAATCAATTACAACATCCGATAATTTCTGTAGCCATCTCGTCGCCCGATCGCGTTTTTAAAGCCTGTATCGGTTCGATGACGGCTGAGAACTGGAAGAGAATTCAGCATGCAACGAAAGCAGTATGGAAGTGAGAAAAGATCGACCAGAGAAGGCTTTTGTGGGCACCGTCTGGCCCTTGGAAAGCCGTGGGTGGTCGCCAGTTGGATGGTAGCCCTGATGGCATTTCCGGGCATCGTTTTTGCCCAGGGAGACGCCACCAGCGACAGCCCGGGGGTCATCGATGATGTCGAGCAGGTGCAGGAACAAGAGCCGGAGCCGGAGGAGATCGAGGCCGCCGAACAACAGGGGCAGGTCATCCAGCCCGATGATGTCGATCCCAGTGAGCGCTTTGATCTTCCGGCCAATTTCAGCCCCGATTTTCGGCCCCGCAATGCGCCGTGGGAGAGCATGGTCAATATCGATTTTCGAGACGCCGAATTGCAAGAGGTGGTCAAGTTGTTTTCGGGAATGATGAATATCAATTTCATCATTGCCGACAGTCTTCAGGCCAATAAGACGATCACCATCATTTCACCGGAACCGGTGACCCTCGAAGAGGGGTATCAGGCCTTTTTATCGGCTCTGCAGATGAACGGGTTGACCGTGATACCGCAGGGCAAGTTTTTGAAGATCATCGAGTCCGGTCAAGCTATCTCGCAGCCTCTGGCTCCCTACGAGGCACACGACGAGATTCCGATGGAGGCCCGGATGGTTACGGGGATTATTCCCGTGGAAAACGCCAGCATCGAAGAGGTGGAAGAGGTGCTCGGCAATTTTACCTCCGACGACGCCAATATCATTCAATATCACTCCAGCCTGATCATCACTGAAAATGCGGCCAACCTTCGGCGGCTCAGAGCGATGGTGCATCGGCTCGATCGCGGTGAAGCGGCGTCGAATCTATATGTCTACCGGGTTCGCTATGCCGATGCCACCGAGATTCAGCAGCAATTGGAGAATATCTTCGGGGAGTCCGATGGATCGTCGCCGGCACCGGCGTCGGCCGCCGATGCGCGCGAGCGAAGGCGGCGTGCCCGGCAGCGGCGTCAGCAGGAGCAGGAAGGCGGCGGCGACGACGAATCATTGCAGGAGTTGGAGGTCGATATCACGGAGATGATCGCCGACGAGCGCACCAATCAATTGATCATCGTCTCCAACGAGCGCTCCTTTGACCGAATTAAGGAAATGATCGAGATTCTCGATGTGCCAACGGCGGTCGGGGGAGAGGTTCACGTCAAATTTCTGGAATACGCCAATGCCGAGGAGTTGGCCCAGACGCTTTCGGAGTTGGCGGCCGGCGCGCAGGCTCAACAAGACGACGACCGCGGCGGGGCTGCCTCTCTGTTGCGCGGCGAGATCCAGATCACGGCTCACAACCCGACCAATGCCCTGGTGGTGATCGCTTCGCCCCGTGATTTCGTGGCCCTGGAGGACGTCATCGGGGAGTTGGATCGACCGCGACGCCAGGTGTATGTGGAGGCGGTGATCATGGAGGTCGCCCTCGATATCAACCGGCGTATCCAGCTTTCGGCGACCTCGGGACTTAGCAAAGATCTCGATTTTCTGATTCCCGACTCCGCCGTCGAATCGGGCATGATTGACAGCACGCGCGGCACGGGCTTTGGTCAGGCGAATTTCCAGAGTATCGAAAATCTCATCGGGCCCGGATTGGGGCTGGGCCTATTGGGACCGACGATGCAGCTTCCGGGCACTTCGATTCCACTTCCGACGGTGGCGCTTTTGCTGCAGGCGACGCAGACCGACAATTCGATCAATGTCTTGTCCACACCGTCGATTTTGACATTGGATAATGAGGAAGCGGAGATCGTCGTCGGCGAGCGCGTACCCTTTGCCCGGGCCACCGGTGGCGCCGGGGGATTCGGCGATCTGCTCGGCCTCGGAGCCCTCGGTGGCTTTGGGCAGCAGCAGCAACGAGACGGTCGTACCACCCGTGGTCAGGCCGGAGCGGCCGGAGCACTCGGCGGCCTCGGCGGCCTCGGTGGTCTCGGGGG
>SKPJ01000346.1 GCA_007119595.1 Myxococcales bacterium | reverse complement strand
TCGCCCAATTCGAATCGCTGGGACTGTTGCTGTTGGTCGCCGTACTCTTTGCCATGATCTTTAAGTGGGCGGCGAACGTCGAGATGGAGTGGTCTGACGCCATCGTCGGCGCTGCGATCACAGCGGTGATGTTCGGCATCGGAAAATTTCTCATCGAGCTGGTGCTCACCCATTTTTCGACCACCTCCGTATTCGGCGCCGCCGGAGCCATGGTGGCCCTACTTTTGTGGGTCTATCTATCGGCAATGATCTTTTTTTATGGCGCCGAGGTCACCAAATATTGGGCGATCCGCATGGGGAATGGAATCGAACCGGACGCCACGGCTGTTCGCGTCGAAAATCTCCCCCGGATTCGTCAGGCCATCACCGACGCACTCGGCGCTGAGGCCGCACAAAAAGTCGACCGCGAACTCGGTATCGGTGGCGATGTCGAGGCCGTTGAGACTGATGATGGGCAGTGACCAGCCGGAACTCACCTGCCCCGAGCGGGGCGATTCAGAAGCCTCATTTTACCGGTGGGTTGATTCTGAGATCTTCTTAGTATGTGGGCAGAGGGGATGAATTCCTCCCGTTGCACCTGTATCAATTGATCTCAATAGTTTCTTCAACCTGGGAGCGTCAGGCAGATGTGTACGGAAAGAGTACAGAATGCACGAACACTGGACAGTGACCCCTCCCGTTCGATCGCGATTGCTCCATATTGTGGGTGGCGTCGATCCATTGCGATGATCGGGGCAGTGGCAGCGATCTTGTGCTTGTTGACGATGGGATGCGACGAGTCGTCGGAGCCCCTATTGCTCGATGGCGACGTAGGGGGTTCGCAGCCCGATACCGAGCAGGCAGTCGACGACGCCGATGTAGGGGGACTCGACACGGCGCACGAACCAGACAGCGGTTCAGATACCTCACCGCCCGACGCCGCGCAGGGAGAAGACGCCGATGTCGTCGCCGATGAACCGGACGTATCGCCGCAGCCGACAGTGATTGTCGAATTGCGATATGAAAAGATCATTCATCACGTGGAGGGGCCAAACAACCGGGTGGAAGTGGTGTGGAGCGAGGGGGAGGGGCTGACCATTTCACGTCCAGTATTTATGACCCATTCGGGCACCCATGAGATCGATCTCTCCTTCAATCTCGCCGAGGAGTGGGAGCTGTCGGATGCCTTCCATCAATTGCCCGAAAGCAGTGAAGAGCTCGCCCAGCGAATCCGTCAGCGGATGGTGGAAGATCGGCTGCTGATCAGCGATCCCGACACCACGGTTTTAGAGTTGGTCACCGATGATCCATCGCACCAGTCCGTTCGCATCGAGGCTCAAGGGGTGGAGTTTTGGTCGGATACCTACGATCGAGACACGGAGCTGGAGGCGATGGCGATCCTGGAGCGTCAGATCTGGGACTTGATGAACACCGAATTGGATGCCGGACAGGGGCAATGACATGAGGATTTCACGCACTTTTTGTGTATTTTCGGTGGCCGTCGCTCTGTTGTTGGTCGGCGAGGCCTACGCCGGGGTCTATATATTCACGACTCATTTCGACAATGCTGAGATGGTCACTCACCCGCCGGGATACGATGGGACGCAGGAAGAATTGGTGGTTTCGGTTTGTATCGATCCCGAAAGCGAGGCGCGCGACGAATTGGTGATTCCCCTGGAGAACGCCATTCGAAGCTGGAACGGTCTGGAGGCGACCACGGGCAATCGGAGTTTGCCTGCCGACAACAACGTGCCCTCCGATCACGTGGACGTGGAGTCGGTGTTGCTCCACGAGATCGGCCATTGCATTGGTCTGGGCCACCCCAATCTGGACAATATGAGCGGAGTGGAGCCCAACGAGCGCCGCTTCACCAATAGCAAGGAAGGAGCGAATGAGAGCTGGGATCTCGATTCGGGCTCCGACGGAGTGCAGGGCTCCTCACAGGATGAGCGGGGCGACGACGTTAACCTGCACTGGTTTGCAAAGGCCCATAACGACCCCTTCGTCGTCGAGGATGTGGTTGACCTGAGCACTTATAGTGTCCATCTATCCGATCTTCCCGACGGGCATGGTTTTGCGGCCAACGCCAATACCGGTGTCGGCCAATTGCTCGGAAAACCGGACACCGAATCCGTCATGTTGCAGGGGATTTCCCCCGGTACTGCGACCCGGGAACTGGCGGCCGATGACGTGGCCATGATCCGCCTGGCGTCGACAGGCCTCGACGGCACGCAGGACACCGACGCAGATTACGAGGTGGTCTTAGAGTTTGTTGGAGAGGACGACTCATGTGATATCTCGGTCGAGATGGGCGAATATGCCTTTGCCTACTGTTCGGCGAGCGGAGCTCCCATTGAGGGATCGGACCATTTCGCCATCACGCAGGCCACAATACACCTGGGGCCGCAATCGACGTTTAATTGGTTTTTCAACGACGAGTCCAACGAGGAATCCGACGACAATGACTGCGACCCGGATGCCATCTTCTGTGACAATTTCGAGGATTGAGTTTGTCTTTCCCATAGGTGGAGCAGCAGCGTCGACCGTGGTAGTGCAGAGCCGGTAGCAAGCGTTTGTTGAGGACTCTCGACTCACGGTTTTTCGATGCCCACAGAACACACCTATTTCGCCACCGTTCCCCTGCATATGGAGCGGCTTCTCGCCGATGAACTCATTGAGCTGGGATGTCGCGAGGTGCAGCACACGGTCGCCGGGGTCCACTTCAAAGGCTCATTGGAGGCGGGCTACCGGGCATTGCTGTGGACTCGGCTCGCCAATCGAGTGGTCCTCAACCTGAAGGAGGTACCGGCTTCGACGGCCGACGAGCTCTACGAGGGGGTTCGCAGCATCGATTGGAGCGAGCATATGGGCGTTGAGGACACGCTCAAGGTCACCTTTACCTCGGTTCGACTCACCTCTGATATTACCCACTCCAAATACGGGGCGTTGACCGTCAAAGACGCCGTGGTCGATCAATTTCGTGAAAATACGGGGCGACGTCCCTCGGTCGACCGCCAGCGCCCGGATCTTCATATCAACTGCCACATCGATGGTGACCAGGCCACGCTCAGCATCGACTTGGCCGGCCGAAGCCTGCACCGGCGATCCTATCGAGTCGACTCCGGGAAAGCGCCGATCAAGGAAAATGTGGCCGCCGCCGTGTTGCTCCGCGCCGGCTGGCCCGAGATCAGCAATACGGGAAGGCCGCTATTCGATCCCATGTGTGGGTCGGGGACGCTTCTCATCGAGGGGGCGCTGATGGCGAGTGACCACGCTCCCGGGTTGTTGCGTGACTATTTCGGAGTCTCGAAGTGGCGCCAGCACGACAAAGCGCTGTGGGATGATCTCATCGACGAAGCAACAGAGCTCGCCCGGGCCGGCAAAGAGCGCCTCGCTATCATTAAAGGGTCGGATATCGACAAGAGCGCACTCCGGACGGCACGAAAAAACGCCCGCAGTGCCGGATTTGAGGATTTTATCGAATTCGAGCACCGGGCAGTCCGAGATATCGAGCCACCGGCGAGTCGGGCCTGGCCGGGATTGTTGGTTTCCAACGCACCCTACGGAGAGCGATTGGACACGGAGTCGGCCGCCGCCAAAGTCCATCGTCAACTCGGTGAAGTTCTGCGCGAGCGCTTCCCGGAGTGGAAGGTCTCACTGCTAACGGGGAGCGAGGAAATGGGACGACAACTCGGTCTCAGCGCCGACAAGGTCTACACGCTCTTCAACGGCCCGTTGGAGTGCCTGCTCCTAAATATCGAGATCTTCCGTCGCTGAGGTAGAGAGCGCATCTCGGAGCCTCGATCTCATCTCGGGAATCGTTTTGTCCTTGTGCTTTTTTACGACAAAACCCACTGCCAAAAACCAGACGAATACCGCTGTAAACGCGATGCAGACCGTGACGCCCGCCCAGGATGTAAAGATGGCGAGCAATACGACTGTCATAAGCCCGGCAATGATCAACATCAGGCTG
>SKPJ01000256.1 GCA_007119595.1 Myxococcales bacterium | reverse complement strand
TTGGGCCAGATGTTGGCTCGAACCGAGTGCAGGCGTAGCAACGCTACTTCAAGCGAGGATCGGCCGAAAGATGGCTCAATCAGCCGGCGAGACGTTGTTTCAGTTAAATGTTCTTCCGTTTCACTCTGTCTAGGGGACGGGCTTACTCCGCGTCGCCATCTCCCCAGCAAAAAAGCTGGGGAGGTTGGCTATCCACCTGTTGTGATATTCGCCCACGGTCCTGGCGATCGATCGGCAGCCACGTGACATCTCGATAAAATTATGGGAATCCCACGGCATATAACGGCAGTTGTGTGTCCGACGACAGCGACGGTTCCCCACGGAGTGTCACCATGAAGATTCGATCCTTTCCAATCGTTATTTTTGTAGCCGCCGGCCTGTTGATCGCCGCCGGTTGCAGTTCCACCCCCACCGCCGAAGATCTGGATGGTACGCCGACACAAACACCGTCGCCATCGGACAGCGATCCGGCCGTCGACGAAGAAATAACACAAGAGGAAGCCGAAGATTTCACGGTGCAATACCGCGACCGAAGTATCGATCTCCATCCCTATGTTCAGGGATTTCCCTACAGCCAGCACATGCCCGATCTGGAGCATGGTTTCCTGCTCTATTTCGAGACCACTCCCGAGGGCAAATGGCTGCGACATCTCGAACTCGACGATGAAAAAGAGGTCGACCTCACGGCGGGAGAGTTGGTGCACGAGATCGACTGGTCGACCCGCAGTTTTCGCTACGGACAATACAATTCGGTGCTCCAGAAATTTATCTTTCTAGGCGACGAGCAAAACGACGAGATCTTTAATATCTACACACTCGATCTGGACAGCGGTGAGTTGGAGGCGTTGACCGAACTGGATTATACCTATGGCTTCGGCTTCTCAGACGACGATCAGCAGATGGGATATGTCGCTCGTCACGGAAGCTCCGAGCCATTCAACAGTTGCCTCCACGTGCGAGATCTGGAATCCGGCAAGGACACCGAATTGTGGTGCGACGACGGCGGTGATGATCGCCTGACGTGGACCGGCGTCGACTTTTCGCCGACCGGCGACGATTTGATCGTCCGGATGCAACACGACGGCGACCGAACACGGACCAACCTGGCCCGGTTTTCCGCCGACGAGCCGGGACCGCCGCAATTTTTGCTGGAGCGGGGCATTCAACACCACTCCATATGGACCATCCGCGACAGTTATGACGGAGAGCAGCTTTTGTACGTCTCCTCGAAGCGGGGCATCAACGATATCTATCGCCACCAACTCGGCGACGACGAAAGCCAGCGAATCACCGAATTGGAACAAGATATCACCACTGCCAGGCTGCTGGAGTCGGAGGGCAAGCCGCCGCTGTTGGCGGTCTTTTTATATCTTCCCTACGGAACCATCATGGAACTTCGCGATCCCGACGACGGGACCGTGGTATGGTCGAAACAGCGAGAGGAGTCGATCCGTATCGCCGACGATCACGCCGGGCGCGCCGTATTGAGCATGAGTTCGGTCCGCACTCCCTTCGCTATGGAGTTGGCCGATCTGCGGATCGACCGCGGCGTTGAATTCGAGGACAGCGATGGCCAAATCCGCGACTCCGCCGCGGCGATCGAGACCCGCCATTTTGCCTCGGTCCCCGATGAACTCGCCGAGCAATTGACCCAATGTGAGGTGGAGCGCGTTGAATTTGCTACCTTCGACGAGGTCGATGGCGAAACTCGCAAACTCCACGCCTATCTCTTTGAACCCAAGGAGCAACCGGAGCAACACCTTCGACTGGCGCGAATCACCGCCTTTTACGGCGGCAGCAATCGCTTCGGCACGGCGCACCAGATCATGTGTGAGGCGGGGATCACCACATTTAGCCCCGCCGTGCGAGGCTCCCGTGGTTTCGGTGCCGAGTTTGCCGCCCTCAACGACGGTGACCTCGGCGGCGACGATATCGTGGACCTCTTTTACGCCGCCCGCTGGCTGGAGGTGGAGCGCGGTTTTCGCCACTATCAGATCGGCGTCTATGGCGGCAGCCACGGTGGTTACGCAACCATGCGGGCATTGACCTTTCCCCCGGAGACCAATGATCACGACGATCAATACCAATTCGGCTTCGGCATCAGCCACGCCGGAATCAGCGATCTTCTGCATTTTTATAACACCAGCAATATCCCGGACTGGCTCGTATTGCTGGCCGGGGACCCAGAAACCGAGCAAGACCGCCTGCGAGACCGCTCACCTTTGCATCACGTTCAGCGACTTCAATCGCCACTTTTGTTGACCCACGGCTCCAATGACAGCCGGGTGCCCGTCGACGAGAGCCGACGCTTCGCTGAAGCAGCTCAGGCATATGGACTCCCCGTCGTGTATGAGGAATTCGAAGGCCAGGGCCACGGCATCGACGGGCTGGCCAATCGAATGCGCTATTACAGGGCCATTTTCGACTTTCTGGAATCCAACGTCGATCAACGCCTTCGTGATCGCGCCGCCGCGCATTGAGCACCGGACCACGCCGGACCAGCCATTGAGTACGCAGCCACGTCAAGTGGCTCCATGAAGGGCGCGTATTTGACCTCCTACGCCACCGTGACAAGGCACTGAGCAATAACCTACAATTGCACTGATCTTCCCTTCCTTATGGCTATTTCGGAGAAGTACCATGCGTCTCAGCGCTACACGCCATGGACTCGCCGTCGTTCTCGCCATCATCATGACGGGAGTCATCGGTGGGTGCGTCGACGATCCGGAGTCGTTTCGCGCCGCTGATGTTGGAGCCGATACCCCCGTTGATGCCGGCGTCGATGCCGTCGACGAACCGGACGACACCGAATTGCTCGACACCGACAGAGATGAACCGGATGTGGAGCCAATATCTCCATGCCCCCCCACCTCCGAATTTTGCGAAAATGCTTCCAGTGGCGGTGGTGCCTGTATCAATATCACTTCCGATCCCGACCACTGCGGTGGCTGCCATGCCGCCTGTGACGACGGTCCGGACAACTCCACGGCCCATTGTGAGAATGGCGAATGCACCTATGAATGTGAAGATGGACTCCAGAATTGCGACGGCACTTGCGTCGATGTGACAAATCATCCCGACCACTGCGGGGAGTGCCATGAATCCTGTGATGATGGATTGGTCTGCACCCCCGGCGGATGCGACGACGATTGTCCCGACGAGCAGACGGCCTGTGACGGCCTCTGCACAGACCTCGATAGCGACGACGAACACTGCGGTGAGTGCGGCCACGGCTGTCAGGATAACGATCAATGCATCGATGGCGTCTGCACACTGGACTGCGGCGTATTGAGTGAGTGCAACGATCAATGCGTGGACTTCGACACCGATCCGGAGCACTGCGGGGGCTGCGGCGAGGATTTTGAATGCATGGCTCCTGCGAACGGCACCGCCCTCTGCAGCGACGGAGAGTGCGGCGTTGAATGCGATGACGGATACCCCGATTTGTGTTCCCAGGCCTGCGTCGATGTTGACTCCGATCCGGAGCATTGCGGCGGTTGCGGAGTTGACTGCTTGAGCGGTGAATGCACAGACGGCCTATGCGAGCCCCTCGAGTGCGACTCCGACATCGGCCTCTTCGAAGAGGGCGACGGAACCGCCGAAAACCCCTATACCATCTGCACCATCACCCACCTCGATGAGACCCGCGACGATACAGATCACCATTTTGCACTGAGCAACGACCTCGACTTTGCGGACGACGAAGAATTTGACTCCTTCGAGCCCATCGAGAATTTCGACGGCACGTTTCACGGCGACGGACACACCATCAAGAACCTGGTCATCCAGGCACAAGACGACGCCGGGCTCTTCACCTCCATCACCGATGACGGGCGCGTCACGAACCTCATTCTGGAGGACGCAGCCATCGGCGCAGAAAACCGAACCGGGGCCCTCGCCGGAGTCAACGAAGGGGAGATCTCCGGTGTTCATACCGCGGCGAGCCAGGTCAA
>SKPJ01000254.1 GCA_007119595.1 Myxococcales bacterium | reverse complement strand
ATGGGATCGGTCTATCTGGCCAAACAAGACGCCATCGATCAGAGCATTGCCGTCAAAGTCCTCCATGAGGAGTCGGCGGAGAGTGAAGAACTGGTCCAGCGATTCCACCGCGAGGCCCGCGTGGTCTCCATGTTGACCCACCCCAACATCATCCGGGTCTTCATCTTCGGCCGGACCAACGAGGGATTGCTCTATCTGGCAATGGAGTACGTCCAAGGGGAGACGCTGCGCGGGCTTCTCGACGAGAAAGTGCTCGACGAGATGCGGGTCATCAAGATCATGAAACAGATCTGCAGCGGCCTGTCCGAAGCTCATGATCTGGGCATCATCCACCGCGATCTCAAACCGGACAACGTCCTGTTGACCGAATGGCGTGGAGAAGCGGATTTCGCAAAAATACTGGACTTCGGAATCGCCAAACTCAAACAACCCGAGGGACCGGAAGAACAAAAGAATCTAACCCAGGCTGGCATTGTCTACGGAACTCCGGAATATCTCTCCCCGGAGCAGGCCCAGGCCTTTGAGCTCGATCACCGCACCGACATCTACAGTCTGGGATGTATTCTCTATGAATTTATGACCGGAAAGGTCCCCTTTCGAGCCTCCACACCGGTCAAGATCCTCACCGCCCATGTCTTCACCGAAGTAACTCCCCCCTCGGAGCTGGCGCCCTCGCGGCTGAGTCCCACAATGGAAAATATCATCCTCAAGGCCATGGCCAAGGATCCGGAAGACCGCTTTCAGAATGCATTGGAGATGTTCGAAGCCCTCGTCGCCCGAGAGCAGGAAATCGTGCGACAACAAGGACTGGGCAACCGGGCGGGATATGTTCCCGGCATGGAGTTAACCGGGATGTACAGCGCCGTCGACTTACAGGACCCCGCAAGTGACTCGCCCGAACACCGTCCCCAGCGAATCTCCGGTTCGGTAGCTCCGACGGCCGAAAGGGCGCGTCCCCAGATCCCGCCCACCCAGGCTTCCCAGGCGACGAAGGAGGGAACGTCGTCGACGCGGTTGGTCATCTACCTATTGCTCGCCGCCACGGCGATGCTCTTCGTCGTGCTTGTCACAGCCATCGTCTTTTTCGTGCTGACCTGATCTTCGGTACGCACCCCACTACTTTACAGGGATCGCCGCACTGTGCTCTTCGATCTCGAGAATTTACAGAAAAATTTCGGACATCTCGCCGCCCTCAAGGGTATCACCCTTCAAATGGAGGCCGACGCCGTCGGCTTGCTCGGCCCCAATGGCGCCGGCAAATCGACTCTCTTAAAGGTACTTCTGGGACTCCTGCCGGCATCGGGTGGCCGTGCCGCAGTGCTGGGCATGACCGTCCCCGACGACGCCCAGTCCATCCGCCGAGCCGTGGGCTATATGCCGGAAAGCGATTGCTACCTTCCCTATATGACAGCCGTGGATTACGTCAGCTTCAACGGACAATTATGCGGCCTACCGCGCAAGGAGGCCTTTCGGCGGGCCCACGAGGTGCTGTTTTTCGTCGGTCTCGAAGAGGCGCGCTACCGGAAATTGGGCAGCTTCTCCACGGGCATGAAGCAACGGGCCAAGCTGGCGCAAGCCATCGTCCACGGACCGCGCCTGCTGCTATTGGACGAGCCGACCAACGGACTCGATCCCCAGGGTCGCGACGAGATGCTATCACTGATCGAGGACATCCAGGCCCGCGACGTCCATGTGGTCCTCTCCACCCACCTACTGCCCGACGTCGAGCGCATCTGTGACAGTGTGGTCATGCTCAACGCCGGGGAGCTCATCCACGCGGGAACGATCGCCGACCTCCAGCGAGGCGAGGAGGAATTATTGGAGGTCCAGACCCACCTGCAAGACGACCAATTTCGCGATCACCTATTGGCCGCCGACTTCGACGTCATCGACGACGACGGCCGCCTGAAGATCCGCATTCCCCCCAATCGATCCTCAGACGACGTACTCCAATTGGCCGTCGACGAGGAGATTCAAATTCGACATTTCATGCCGGAACGGCTGACTCTGGAGACCGCATTTTTGCAGATCCTCGACGAAGCCGACGACGCATCTGTCCAAGGGTGAACCCATGGCCATTCGCGATCAATCGTACACCCGGTACGACGGGCCAACACGAGAGCGCTATTCTTGGGCCGTCATCGGTTGGAGCGGCGTTCGCACCTACTGGCGCTTCTGGCGCCTGAAACTGACCCTCTTGGCCGTGTGGTTGGTACCGCTGATCTTCGCTCTGTTGATCATTGCCGAGGCGGCATTGATGGACTCCATCCCGGACCTCGGCGGCGCGGCGGGTCCCGGACACCTGGGTGTCACCTTGTTTTTGGGGACTCAGCTCTTCTCGCTGGCTCTGATATTCATCGCCCGGGGGTGCGGAATCATCTCCGATGACCTTCGCCACCAGACCATCCAACTGTATTTTTCCAAACCCATTACGCGCCTTGATTACGCAGCCGGGAAGTTGTCGACCCTGCTCTTTTTGGCAATCATCGCCGTCGTCGTCCCGGCCGTCTTACTCGCCGGCCTGCGAACGGCGGTGTATTTCCAAAGCGAGTTGCTCGGTGACATCGTCGTTCTTCATCTGCAGGGGCTGCTGTTGCTGGGGTTGGTGGTCGTGATGCTGTCTTCGCTGGTGCTTGGTCTGTCCAGTCTGACACGCCGCGGCGGCTATGCGGTACTGGCCTGGATCGGAATTTTGATTGTCCCCCTGATCATTCAGACCATCGTCGGCGTCACCACCGACCACTCCCCCTGGGCGCGCATGATGAGCCTCAACGGAATCGTCGGACTCGCCGCCGACTCCCTGATGGGCGGCTCGGCAGCAATGCCGGACGAGATACCCCGGTGGCTGCCCTTTGCCGCCATCTTCGGACTCATCGGTGCCGGCCTCGGCACCGTGCGATGGGGACTTTCTAAATTCGACGGAATTGCCTGAGTCAACTACTTTGCCCGGACCGCATCATGAACTCCCCAGCCAGCACCAGAGCATCGGCTTCCGATTCCGACGAATCCAACGAAATCGTGCAGATCGGCGACGGCGACGTGGTCCTCGCCGCCCGTTCGGTTTCCTATTGGTACGGCCAGGTCATCGGCATCAATGACATCTCTCTGGACATCGGCCGTGGTGTCGTCGGACTGCTGGGCCCCAATGGCGCCGGCAAGTCCACATTACTCAAATGCATGACCGGCCAGCTTCGGCCCGATACCGGCCTGGTTTCCATCGACGGCCAAACGGTGTGGGGAAATCCCGAGCTCTATTCCTCGATCGGCTTCGTCCCCGAACAGGACTCCTTTTATGAGCAGATGTCGGGGCGCCAATTCGTCACCCACCTGACCCGGCTGCAGGGCTTTTCGAAAACCGATGCCGCCGAATTGACCGAAGAGGCCCTCGAGATCGTCGATCTCGTCAACCAAGCGCACCGCCCCATCGGTGAGTACTCCAAGGGCATGCGTCAACGCGTCAAAATCGCCCAGGCCCTCGCCCATCGTCCGCGGGTTCTCTTTTTTGACGAACCCCTGGCGGGCACCGATCCCGTCGGGCGCCACACCATCATCAAACTCATCCAACAACTCGGTGAACAGGGCCGCACCATCGTCGTCTCCAGCCACGTTCTCCACGAAGTCCAGGCCATGACCGACGACATCGTCCTCATCAACCGCGGAAAGGTCGTCGCCGACGGCAACCTCTTTCGCATCCGGGAGATGATCGATGAACATCCCCACCGAATCTATGTCGACAGCGAACAACCGCGCCAATTCGCGGCCCTTCTGGCCCCCTTTGAGGACGTAAAAAAGATCGAATTTACCGATCGCGGCTTCTTTGTCTCCACCGACGACCCCGAGGCCTGCTACAGCCGCATTCCCAAGTTGAGCCTGGAACACGAACTGTCCATGAAGGCCATGACCTCCGAGGACAATGATCTATCGGCGGTTTTTCGCTTTCTCGTACCCTGATTCT
>SKPJ01000348.1 GCA_007119595.1 Myxococcales bacterium | reverse complement strand
GGCTGGGAGAGCTCACCTCGACCACCGGACCGCTCGACGACGAAACCCGTGAACAAGCACTCCTCGATCCCTCGTTGGTCACTGACCAGGCTCCCGACGAATACCAAATCCTCTTCGAGACCACCAAGGGTGACTTCACAGTCGCCGTCGATCGCCAATGGGGTCCCGGCGGCGCAGATCGCCTCTACAATCTGGCTCGCATCGGATTTTTCGACGATGTCGCCTTTTTTCGCGTCATCGACGGTTTTATGGCTCAATTCGGCCTCCACGGCGACCCGGAAGTCAACGCCGCCTGGCGCAGCGCCACTATCTCCGACGATGAGGTCACCCGGTCCAACAAACGCGGAAAACTCACCTTCGCCACCAGCGGTCCCGACTCCAGGACCACCCAGATCTTCATCAATTTCAGCAACAACACCAATCTCGACGGCATGGGCTTTGCGCCCATCGGCGAAGTCATTGATGGCATGGACGCCGTCGACTCCCTGTACGACGGCTATGGCGAAGGTGCCCCGCAGGGAGACGGCCCCAGCCAGCAACGCATCCAGATGGAGGGCAACGACTATTTGCGCGATGAGTTCGAAAACCTCGATTATGTGGAGCGTGTCTCGATCGTAGACCCATAATTGCTCGATTGACCGATCGGTCGCGCCCAGCAGCTTGTTCGGCGACCAGACCGAATTGGGCGACCAGACCGAATTGGGCGACCAGACCGAAGGCGTCTAAATCCACCCAATGCCGAAGCTGTTGCTGTCTAGGTATCGACGACTCTGATCAGAGATGGCATCAATAACTACGGGCTAACAAATTTCGAATATTGATGTACGATGTCCGTCCAATTTCCCAGCGGCCACTGCGCAATGTCATCGCCAATGTGTCCCGGCCGCTCATTCATTCATTCGACTCGACCCCCCGATTTTGCTCGAGGATAAGTGATGCGAATTCAACCACTCTTCAATGTATTTCGCCGAACTCGCCAAATCTCGCTTGCGTTTTTATGCGCCGCCCTGGTGCTTTTGATGGCCCTTCCGGCGCTTGCAAAGGAGGACCCGACCCTCGCCGATCTTTCGGACTCTGAAATCGCCCGGATTCATGCCGGTGAAATCTTGGTGGACGTCGAACAGGGCGACGATATCAACCGGGGAGTCATCGTCGGTATTATTCAAAACCCGATCAACGACGTGGTCCCCTATGTCGCACGGTGTTGGGAATATGCTCCCTGGCGAGACAATATCAGTGACACGAAGCTCGAACGGCGCATCGATGATGACACCATCGTCTGCAGCGGAACGGCCAATACTCCCTTTCCAGCCAGCGATCGAGACGGGCATTTTCGCGTCCTCAACCACACTACGACCGTCGAAGGAGAACGGGCCTTCGTATCGCTCTTTGAGTATATCGAGGGTAGCGGAAACCTCGAAGATATGTATGGCTACTGGGTCTTGACCCCCTACGGCGAAAACAATGAACACACCTTGCTAAAGCACGTTCTCAACGTCGATCTCGGCAGTTGGATACCGAGCTTTTTGATCCGCTGGGCTACGCGCCGCACACTACCGGCCACCATCTGGGGGATTCGAAAGGAATTGAAACAACCCGGAGACGGACGCAGTGAACCACTGTATTGGGAAGACTACGATTATCGTCAATGATCTCACCGGAATTCTTCACTTCGATACGGGATAAGTGGTATGAGCCCTGGATTGCGAACGCTGTTGGCCATGATGTCGACCGGTCTATTCGCCATCATGACCCTGGCCATGTTGGTGGTGGGTCTTGTTACCGATTATACAATCGGCTCCGTCATCCTTGCATTATTCTTCGGAGCGATCGCCGTTTTTTCGGCATACCATACTTTTCTCAGCTTCCGAGCCAGCAGACAGGGCGACGTGCCTCTGGGACACGGTCAGGACCACGCCCGATTATTGAAACTCGCCGCTCGGCAATCGGGACGTCTCACCGCCGAGGAGGCCGCCATCGAGTGTCGAATCTCGAGATCACAGGCTGAGCAACTCCTCGATGATCTGGTCAACCAGGGAAGCGCTGATACCTGGGTGTCCGACAGCGGCGCCATCGTGTATGTCTTTCGAGGCCTGCTGGAAGACGAAAAAGAAAGTGCCGAAGATCCCTTGAAAATGCTCGGACCATAGCGGATGTGATCCATCGCCCGGGGTCATCGCCCGGGGTCGTTGATGCCACCTAATAGCTTGTTGCTGCATAGCGGACCGAGCCCTCGGGCTGGAGGCAAACAGCGCACCGAGGCCGGGAATCACTGGTCGTCTGCCATCTGCGAGTTTATCTTTATTTAGAGGGCATCCGGATGCCCTCTATTTAGGTGGGTCTTCGCATACGATCTGCATCGTCGCACGGTCGTGTACTGCTGGAGTTCAATCCACCCAACGAGGTCGAAGACATCCACACCGGGCAGCGTCCGTCGCTATTGCTGAATGTGAAGACCCACGCGACCATCTCCCCCCAACGCCCAACTGCTTTGACTTTTCGGCTCGGTGCTGTGTGCCGAATATTTTCGCTTACCCGATGAGGTTATCGATGAAACGCCCCTTGCACCTGCTGATGCTGGTGGCACTCTGCTTTGCTTCCTCGTCGATACCCACCGCGGTGGCCGACGAGCCCCCCGAACAGCCCACTCTCGAGAATTCATCACAGGCCGGACAACTGCTCGGTGTCAGCGAACTCTTCGCATCCCAACGCCATCAGGTGATCTCTGTGCAGACTGAAATCGCTCCCCTCACGGGGGGACTGGGACAATTTTTCGACACCCCCGATGGAGAGCCCGCTCGCGGTGAGGGGTCGGGGTTTGTCGTTGACTCCGACGGGTTGGCAATCACCAACTGGCATGTCGTCGCCGGCGCCCAGTCCATTCAGGCGATCACGGCCGATGGCAAATCTCACCCGGCCCGCCTTATCGGCGCCGATCCCAGCACGGATATCGCTCTCATCGAACTCGATGTCTCAGAGCCTCTGGAGGCTGCGCCGCTGGGCAGCACCGAACAGATGTCCCCCGGCGAGTGGGTCGTCGCCATCGGCAGTCCCTTTGGGCTCGAGCAATCGGTCACCGTCGGCGTTCTCAGCGCCATGGGTCGCCAGATCGGTGTCGGTCCCTATGACGATTTTTTGCAAACCGACGCCGCCATCAACCCCGGCAATTCCGGCGGGCCTCTCTATGACCTGCAGGGCGACGTCGTCGGGGTCAATACGGCCATTATTCCATTCGGCGGTGGCATCGGGTTTGCGGTCCCCATCGATACGGTCAATCGACTCTTGCCATCGCTTCGGGACGACGGCTATGTGGTACGCGGCTACATCGGAGCCGGGGTCCAGGAAATGACTTCCGATCTGGCCGAAACCTTCGGCCTCTCACCGGACGACGGGGTCCTGCTTCGGTCGGTGGAACCCGGCGGACCGGCCGATGAAGCCAATTTACAAACAGGAGATATCATTACCCACATCGAGGGAGAGTCGATCGACGAAGTATTTCGATTGCTGCAACTGATCGCACAGTTGGACCCCGGGCAATCGGCAGGCATCGATTTCATCCGTGATGGTCAATCGCGTCAAACACAGGTCATCATCACCGAACGTCCCGATCCACAACGGGATCAGGTCCGGGATATGCTCGATCCAGAGCCGGTTGCCGAGCCGGGTCGCCTCGGCGTCGTCCTCCGATCCGTGACTCCATCGATGGCCGATCGCCTCGAGATCAACGAGCGGCGAGGAGTCTACGTCGACCGTATTGACCCCGGCTCTCCGGCTTCCGGAGTCCTTCATCGTGGCGATGTCATCCTGCGCATCGACGATCAGGAGATCACCAGTGCGGAGCAAATCCCCCCTCTGCTTGCACAACAACCTCGTAACGAGCCCATCCGCATGCTCATTCACCGAGATGGCGAACCGCATTTTGTCGCTCTACGCATCAATTTTCGCCCCCGTTGATCCGCT
>SKPJ01000372.1 GCA_007119595.1 Myxococcales bacterium | reverse complement strand
GGCAAAGTCTGGCAAGGCGGGAGGTCGCAGCTGTGGCAACGCCACCGCAAGACCGAGGCAACACAGCCAGCTTTGTCCTGCTGTTTCGCAACCGAGAACCGACGGAGGTGGATCACACCCAAGCAATGGGGGAGGCTTTTCACCCCGTGAGCTATATCGTAGAGTTTCACTCTCGATTCGTATGGACTTGGGTGATAATCGACGACGGTGAAAGGGACATGCTTCAACGCCCCATATTTGCATATGATCCACAGACTCGGACATTGGCGATGGCCCGGGATTCCGAGTCGGTTGGGTTGTGGCGACTGGCCGAACTCGACGGGAAAAAACCAGAACCGGCGGGTGAATTGAAAACCAGTCAGGGCGTCATCGTCGGGGTAGCACTTGTGGGCGACAGTGATCTGGTGACCATTCACGAATCGGGTTCCGTCGTGGGGTGGGAAATCGGATCCATTCTGGCCGATGAGCCGGAGATCGACTGGGAGTTTGATACGGGGCTGTTCATCAAGGATTCGGCCCAATCGCCGTGCAATGGCGGTTCACGCACGCTGCTCGCCTTGGGAGGAAAGAGCGGAGAACTGCTTCTCGGAAAATTAGGCTCCGACGGGCAGCGCCATTGGGCGCGCAGCGACGATGCTCATCGCGATAAAATCGAAGTGCTGGCGTTTTCTGAGAATGGGCAACAGCTCGCCAGTTCCGGCAGGGATCGAGAGATCGTCATTTGGTCCACCGAATTTGAGAGCGCCGATGAGTCCAAGGAGGAAGCAGTATTGGAGCGGACTAAGACCCTGACTGGCTCCGGTGGATGGCCCCTTTCGCTTGCATTTTCCTCCGACAGTAGCCGCCTGGTCAGCGGTTGTATGGATAATGGCGTCTATCTTTGGGATCTGACATCTGAATCGCCGCTGGTGGCGACCCGTTTTGAACATCACGGATGGGTCGAAGACGTCGAATGGACCGACAACGACGAGGCCGTCCTCTCCGCTTCGTGGGACGATACGGTCGGTGTTTTTGGAGCTTCGTCATCCTTGGAACCGACCTTTCAGTTTATGTATCACCATGATTACGTGGTGCGTGTATTGCCTGTGCCCGACACGTCGCTGGTTGTTGCGGCGTCCTACGATGGTGACGTCACGGTTTGGGATTGGCGACAGGGGAGGATCGAGGCCGTTTTAGAGGGGCATAGTGATTGGGTGACCGACCTGGTGTGGCTGGGAGATGCCACGGTGGCCAGCCTATCCAGCGACCGCACCGCCCGGCTTTGGTCGGTCGACGATTTCTCGGCGCGAGCCGTGCTCGGCGACTCCCTGGTGGGAGGATTCGAGCTCTCCGGTGGATTCGATCTGGCGAGCTTTGGCCTCGGAGAACGTCAATCCCAACTCGAGGATGATTCGGGGCCCGACCTCGATGCCCTTCAACACCAAGTGGTGCGTCGATTCGACTCCACAGAAAGTCTTGATTCGTCGAGCAAAGCACATACAGCGGCGACTATGCTCGAGGACGCGGTAGAGAAGTCGCAAGGTGTCGGCGGTGCCAGTGAATTTGGCGAATTGGATAGCCCGGCGCAAGATTCCCCGGACAGCCTCGGCAATGAATTGAGCGATATGGTCTGGGATGCCATCTCCGATGTTGAAGATGTGGATGATAGTTTTTCCGAAATGACAGCCGAAGACGCCGGGAAAGTGGCGGAGTTGGCAGCCGAAGAGACCTCGGAGCCGGAGGAATTGCTGGATGTTCCGGAGATGGAGACGGCGAGCAAGGTCACGGTGGAGGGCGAAGGGGAACCAGGCTCCGAAGCGGTGTCGGATTCCGAACCAGCGGATGAGGAAGACGAGGGCTCTACGGACGAAGTGGCGGAGTTGGCAGCCGAAGAGACCTCGGAGCCGGAGGAATTGCTGGATGTTCCGGAGATGGAGACGGCGGACAAGGCGCTTCTGGATACCGCACAACAAGAACCGGAAGACGAAGCGCCCAAACTAGATCTCTCCGAGTCTTCCGGGGTGAGTGAATCAGTCGCTGAGAAGGAGTTGACGCATAAGGCATTCGACTCCGTCGAGGAGCTCAAGCAGGCATCTCCCGAGGACCTGGGGGAAGACGAATCACTTCCGGACGTGGAATGGGATGATGATCTGGAGGCCCAGGACGAGCCATCGATCGAGGAGCTGGAACAACAGGAATTCGAGGATTCGCAACCCGATGCCGACCGACTGTTCCAGGATTCCGTTTTCGATACGGCGCCTCCGAGTCCAGAAAGTAGTGAAGAGCGGGCCGACTCAGAAGTGGGAGCAGGGGATAGCTCGCCGGTTCCGACTTCCGGTCCCTTATATGATCCACAACCGATCGACTCCGAAGCCAATGTCGATGAGTTATTACCCGATGAGGACATGCTCGATCTGGCATTCTCCAGCTCATTCGGTGAGGTGGTCGAACCCAGCGAGGCATCACCATCGGAACCGACAAAGGAGGATGTAGAGCCCGACGATGTCGATCGGGACGAAGAGGATGAAAACGACGCCTCCGATGGTGAGCGAGGTCCGCCGGGAAAGCCTGAGCCGTCGTCGGCCAATGATACCACGAAAACGGAGGCAGGCGGCGGGCGCAATGAGCAATGGAAAGCAGAGAATGCTCCATCGACCCTGACCCGGGCCAAACCCCTGATGAGCGAGCCCAGCGAGGCGGGACTGGGGGAGGAAAGCTCGTCGGCTACGATGGAGACGGGACGTCCCTCCGGGGAGCGGCGAGCGACCACCGCACCGGGATATCAGATGGGAGCCGACCACAACGAGTCCAACCCTGTTGCCGATGGAAATACAACGCTGACGCCATTTACCTCCGAAGCGCAGACCCCAAGCAGTCCAAAAGTGCACCATCCAGCGCCGGCAGAAACGGCGGAGCAACGGGGACAATCCGTAGAGGATGAAAATTGGAAACCCACCTCGGTCAATCGCGGGGTACTCCAAAAGCTTGCTCGAAGTCTCAAAAGAGACTCAGAACAGGAAGCTGAGTTGGCGCAACAATGTTCTGCCGAAGTTGAATCGCCGCCAATCCGGGATAGCAAAACCACCCCCACCGACAGTGAGTCCCAGGTAGAATCGCCGGAGTTAAATCAGTTTTCTGGCAAGGAAGAGAGCCCGTCGCCGAGTGAACCGAGTACTCAGAGCAGACAAGAGTCGAAAAAGAAGAAGAGGAGTACTCAGGTCGGTGGACGTCCCAAGCCCGCTGCGGAAAGTAAATCCCAGTTAAAATCGCCGGAATCAAATCAATTTTCTGGCAAGGAAGAGAGCCCGTCGCCGAGTGAATCGAGTACTCAGAGAGGAAAAGAGACGAAAAAGAAGAAGCGGCGTACCCATGTCGGTGGACGTCCCAAGCCCGAGGGACATCCGAGTAGGAAATCCCGGGGAGATTCCACAGCCGCCGACGAACAAAATGATTCTGCTCCTCCCGAACCAAAGAGTGCGTCCACCGGTCCCGATGAGAGGCCGACCGAAAAGAAGGACCAGAAAAAGCCGCACAAAGGTGCCCTCAAACTCGATGCCCAGGTGGGAAAACTCAGCCTGGGCGACGAGGAAACGGCTGGAATTCTCGACAGCGCTGGAGGCAAAGATCGGATATCACAGGATAGCGCTGGTGTGCCCGATAAAAAAGCTGGTGTGCTCGATAAACTAGAGCGGCGGTTGAGTCCTGGCGAAGATGTGGTCACAGACGATGCCCTTCAAAGCCCGGAGTCAACGGCCAGTCCCGCACCGGAGGTCGACCAGTCCTTGCCCTCCAATATGGAGCATCTCAACCTCCGGGAATTGTGGCAGAGGGCTGATGCGATTGCTCCGCGAATGGGGATCCTCAAAAGAAGGCTCAGCAAGGAGCATACATACGAGCCCTTTCATCAGATTCGCACTTCCCATCGGGGAGATGTCTCGCTCGCTGTATCATCAGAGCATGAGCGAATGATCACTGCTGGGCGCGGTGGATCCGTGGAAATGTGGAATTTGAAGAGGGGAGAAAGCTCACGGACTCTTGCGGACAACGGCCAATGGGTCGATGTCGGATTTGTGGACGGAGAAAGGTTCTGTTTTGGACTCGACAAAAGGGGAAGAATCTTTTTGTGGTTGCTGGTCCCCCCGGAAAAAACAGGGGTTTCTTCTGTTTATCGCAGCGTCATTGAAGATCGATCCATTGACTATCGGTGTGCTCAACTCGCCGACGGTGACGAGCCCTTGTTGTTGACGGGAAGTGATGATGGGCGGGCCCACTTGTGGGCCCTTGATCGGGGCTTGTGTACCATGGAATTGGCCGGACATCGCGCTCCCGTTTCGGCGGTGGCCTTTGGGAAAAAGGGACCGATCACGGCTGGACTCGACGGTCAAATCCGGTTCTGGAATCGACAGGGAATGCAGGTCGATCAAGTCGACTCGTCGGGCGAAATTCGAGACCTCGTTGCGACACAGGGTAAGGTCTTCTGGGTCGAATCCAGTGGTGCTTTACGTATGATGGAGGAGGGAGCCCGAGAACCGGTGAAGTTGCAGGGACACCACGGTGAGGGGCGAGCAGTGGCAATCCGTGGAGATGGATATTTTGTCTCCGGCGGTGAGGATGGGCGCCTGCTCATCTACAGTGAAACAGATGGGGAGATGAAACAAGAGATCCACATTCCGGCCCCGATTCAGATGGTGTCGATCAGGGATAAAATACTGGCCGCAGCGTGTGCCGGCGCGGTCATATTTATTTTCCGGCGACAGCGAAAATAGTGAAGAGTCCCTGATATGCGAAATCTCCCGACCAAGGAGTTGAGCTTGTCTTCGGGAACGCCAACATTGTGAGAGGCCAAGAAGTTGAGAGCCAATCTGTGGTTGCCAGCGCTGAGTGTTTTTCTCGTTTTCTTCCTGGGGTTTGGTGCGCTCGCATCGGCGCATCAGACCGACCGCGCCGAGCAGATTACCGAGATTCGCACCGGCTCCGGTGAGGTGGAGCAATTATTTAGTATCTCCGTCGAAGATCTGGGTCACCATCTGGAATTGACAGCCACCGGAGAGTTTCCGTCACCGGAACTGCTGGCCCGTTCAGAATCAACCATCGCCTCCTATATCGATGAACACACCGATGTGCAGGTCGGGGAAGAATCCTGTTTGCTGGTGGAGGCGGAATTCATTGCCTTTCCCGCTGTGGATGGGCGCGTCCACTACCACCAGCAGTGGCAATGCCCGCCGAATCCAACCGAAGTGAAGCTGGAAAACCGAATCATGCTCGATACTCATGGGGGGTATCGGCATATGGGCCGCGTTCAGATCGATGACGCAATCTACCCGACCGTATTTGATCGCAGCTATCCCACCTATACCGTCTATCCCGATACTGGACCCGATATCGGAGACGAAGCGCAGCAGGTGGAGTCGGTCTCGAGCCGTTATATATGGAATGGCCTACTCCACATTTTCTTCGGTCTCGACCATGTGTTGTTTATCCTCGCCCTCTTGTTTGCGGTGCGAAAATTCTGGTCATTGGTCGTGGTGGTGACGGCGTTTACGGTTGGCCACTCGGTGACTCTGGCATTGAGTGCGCTCGACGTGTGGACGATATCGGAGCGCATCATCGAACCGGTCATCGCTCTGTCAATCCTTTGTGTGGCAGCCAAAAATATCACCAGTGCTGCAAAGTGGAATCACGTCTGGACGCTCGCGCTGGGGTTTGGATTGGTCCACGGGTTTGGGTTTTCCTACATCCTTCGGGGAGATTTGATGGTGCCCATGGATCAGGCAATTCCGGCGCTGGTAGCATTCAATATCGGTGTCGAACTGGGCCATCTGGCGATCGTAGTGGTGGCATTTCCCGTGGTGTATTGGCTTCGCAATCATCGTGAGTCGCTCTTTCTGAGCGTCAATCGATGGGTCAATGCGGCCATCGTACTCGCTGCTGTGTATTGGATGATCACCAGACTCTTCTTCTGGTGATACTGAGTATTGATAATGCCCCCTGGCGAGGGGCTCCCGATCGTCGACCATGGTTGTGCCAAAACCGGGGGGGCGGAATATGGGAGTATCGGGAAGAATTCACGACCTCATTGAGGTTGCATGCTGTGACTACCTGAATACGGTAGCCATACTGCTGGGAAGGAAGATACTGGTGTTGCTCCGGTCTTCCTACGACCGATGCCGACCTGGCAGCTTGCTTGCGCAAGGGCTGTGATACGTTCGGGTTCACCCTGCGATATGATCGTCAGTGCACCTCGTTACCGCCGCTGAACCCAACGGGACCTCGTGGAATCGAAAAAGGTATTGGGACAATCTATGAAGCGACGAAGAAATTCGGATGGGAGCATCGTAGCGCTTTATGTAGTGGCGATTGTGGCACTGTTGGTGACCACGGCCGGTGGCATCAATCAGGCAAACGCTCAGTCCGCCGTCGCCGGTGAGTTGGATCGATTGTTGACCATCGTCGAAAGTGATTCCCATCGCGCCGAACGCCTGGCGGCGGCGCACCTCGTGGGAGAACTTCGACCCTATCTGGTTCCCGACCATTTTGCGGCACGGCTGAATCGTGTAGCCGATGGAATCGATGACCCATTGGTATATTTTGTGCTGCAACGACACGCCGCGAGGGCCGGATTGGAAGGAGAAGGGGAGCTTCGTTTGGGAGACGGTCAGTCTTTTCCCGATATCCATTCATGTCTGGTGGATTGGAAATTGGTCGGGCCCTTTTCAAACTCCTCGATGCAGGGGTTCGATGAACGTCTGGGGCCCGAGATCGGACAAGCGGGGCCCTATCTTGGGCGCTTGACCGAGATCGACTGGCGCGCGCTCTCCGCGGCTCACCATCTATGTGTGTATCAACTCGATGCTCGGATTCATCCATCGACTTCGGCTGCAGCATATCTGGCGACGACGCTGGAGATAGAAGAACCTCGAGAGGCCGTATTGTCGGTGGGTTCAAAGAGCGCATACCGGATCTGGCTCAACGGTAAGCCCGTGGGACAGCGGGAGGAGGCGCACGGTTTTGGTCTCGATGCCGAGGGGTGGTCCGTGGAATTGGAAGCCGGTGAAAATGAAGTGTTGGTCAAACTCGCCTCCTCCGGTGATGGGGGATTTTCGTGGATGATGCGGTTGCTCGATCCAATGGATGAGGCAGTTATGCAGGGGTGGACGGCCAAAGGCGGGGTTGGCGATCGGGAGTGGGAGAAGTTCGAGTCTCCAGCCATGCCAGACGCCGGGGTCCGGCCCGTGATCGATGAGGCTGTAGAACCCGAACAAGCACTCTCCACCCGGTTGGCCGGTGCGATTTTGTGGAAGCGACTTTATGGTGACGACACCAACACGCCATGGCGTGATGTGGCCGAAGGCCTCGCCGATTACCACGAGCGTTTGTCACCACGGCAGATGCTGTGGCTTGCCCGGCTATACGAGGAGCATTGGCAACGCCAGGCGGTGCTCGACGAGACGGCCCGTCGAGCCGAAGAAGATCCCCTGGTTCGGTGGCGCCGCGCACAGGAGCGCGGCCATACCCTGTCGCATCTGGAGTGGGAGACACAGCGTCGGGAATTACAATCACTGGTCGCCGATGAGCCCGAGTTTTTGATGGCTATCGTCTCACTGGCGGATTGGTTCGATGAGCATGAAGGCCCGGAACGTGCGCTCGGTGTTCTCGACATATGGAGCGCCGAGCAACGCCAACAGACGCCGGCCTGGATCCGAAAAGTCGCCGAAGTATCGGATGCTGTCGGCGATGAAGAAAGAGCGGCTCGAGCCCGCGAAAAGGCAGCGCAGGTTCACCAGTTGAGCGGTACGTTTGGGTGGAATCTCATCTCCGAATCCATGGCGGCCGGCGATGAACAACGAGCCAAAGCACTGGCTCAAGCATATCGCCAACGAGCGTCTTGGACGCATCGATGGGGTCTGCAGGAGGTGATGCTCTTACAGACCGCGGGACAATTTGATCGGGCGGTGGAGGCGATGGATCAGCTCATCGCCGAGGCCCCCGGCAATGCGAGTTTGCAAAAGCGGCGCGCCGACCTACTGCTCGCTACCGGTGATGTGGAGGGGGCAAAGGATTCGCTTCGAGAGGCCATTGCACTTCGTCCACAGGCGAACCGTTATCAGGAGTTTTTGGAGCATTTGCAGCCCGAGATGTCGCGCTTTTATGAGCCCTGGGTGGTGACCGATCTGCGAGAGCTTGCCGAGGAGAGCGAAGAGCGTTCGCAGACCTATGATTTTCTTGTCGATCAACGGGTCCAACAGGTCGCCTCCAATGGTCTGGCCCGGCGGTTCGAGCAGCGCGCCCACCGCGTACTGCGCGATGAGGGAATCAACCCGGCGCGCCAGATGCGTGTTTCCTACCGTCCCGGAGACGAGCGCGTGGAGGTGCTGGGGGTGCGGGTCCACAAAGCCGATGGTTCCATCTCGGAGGATTACGACGATTGGACGACCAGCCGCACCCGACAGAGTGCTCGGATGTACAATGATCGGGGATACGTCAGAATGCGCGCCAACAATGTCGATGTCGGCGATATCGTCGAGTTTCGCTATGTGGTTCATCAGATCGCCAACGAGAATTTTCGAGGCGACTACTTCGGCGATGTCCGTTTTGTGCAGAGGACTCGCCCCATCGCCTTTGCCCGTTATGCCGTGCAGTACCCGGCGGACTGGGAGTTGTATTTTCGACCACCTCAGCGCTCATTTGAGCGGTTTGACGGAGTATTGCCCGACGGTAGGGCCGTCGACGGATATCGGGTGACGGCATTCGAGCTTCGCGACGTGCCCCGGGTTCTCACCGAGGACAATCAGCCCGGAAGCAGTGATGTCTACGACCACGTTCTGGTCTCCAACAAACAAACCTTCGACGAGATCGGCCGGTGGTGGTGGGAGTTGATCGAGGAACAACTCGTCGTCGACGACGCGATCCGCGATACCGTCCAGCAGATCACCGAGGGATTGGAGGGGGAGAACGAGAAGTTGGAGGCGATCTACGAGTACGTCGTTCGCAATACCCGCTATCTGCATCTCGGATTGGGAATTCACGGCTGGAAGCCCTACCGAACCTCGACGGTCTTTCGAAATCGCTACGGGGACTGCAAGGACAAGGCGGCATTGCTCAAGGTGATGCTCGAGCAAGCCGGCATCGATGCCGAGATGGTATTGGTGCGCACCAGAAGGCTGGGGGCCGTCGATGATTTTCCGGCGAGCATGCACATCTTCAACCATGCCGTTACCTATGTGCCATCGCTCGATCTCTTTATCGACCCGACGGCTCGGTTCAACGGCCCCTATGAGTTGACACAAATGGATCAGGGTGCCCAGGCGCTCATCGTCCGCGACGGGGGAGCCACCGATTGGGTGCGCATGCCCATCGACGACGCCGACGACAACCTGCAGCGGGAGATGCTGGAGGTCGATCTGCGCAATGAGACGCCGCTGCTCTCCGGGGTGGTCGAGTCCCACGGCGCCGGCGCTGTGAGGAACCGGCGGCGACTCGAGGATGCCGAACGCCGGGATGAGCGATTTGAGGATCGGCTTCGCCGCCAGATCTCGGGATTGGAACTGCTCGATGCTCAATACGAAAACCTCGACCGCCTCACAGTACCCACCAAGATTCGATTCAGTGCCCATGCGCCCGGCATTTTGCGAGGAGACGACGGGGCGATGTCGCTTTATCCCTACCTGACGACTCGTGAACTGCTGGATCAATACGCTCGCCAATCACAGCGGCATCAGGATTTGACCTTTCGCGTACCCTTTGCTCGGGAGGCTGAAATTCGCTACCGCCTTCCCGAGCACCTGGCGGTGGAGCGACTGCCCGATCGGGCGCGAAAATCTTCCCCCTTCGGGGAGTTTTATATCGAATTTGATTATCAGAAAGACGAGCTCATCGTGGATCTTCGCTACGCCATTGATGTGCAGCGCGTCGAGGTCGACGACTATCCGGCGTTTCGCCGATTCATCGCCGCGATGGATGCCGCGTTCGATGAGTCGATTCGACTCGTCGAGGAAGGGGGTGGGCAATGAATACAGGGGTGATCGACGAGACAACTTTTGGGGATCTGCAAACGGGGTCGGGAGCGGAGTACCGAATGGCCTCAGTGACGCATCAGCGCCTTGGATTGGACGACGCGCCGGTAGTTCTGCCCATTCGCTGGGCCGTAGTATTGATATCAGCGTTCTTCCTCTTCGCCGGTTGTTCGACGACCTCGCAGACAGAATTGTTGGATCCCTTTGAATTCGACGGGGTCGAAGAGCAAGGGGCCAGGCAAATGGAGCTTTGGCTTCAGGGCGAAACGCTCGAGGTCGACGCTGCGCCCACAAGTGCTTCGGAGAAATTCCTCGCCGGGGAGAAGAATTACTGGCAGGGAGATCTGGAGGACGCCTATCGGTGGTATGTACAGATGTTGCAACAGCATCCCGGCCACCCCCTCAATCGCTATGCTGCCAATCGCTTGCTGCTTTTGCGAAATAACGTCGTCGACTTTTCCTCGCGAATGGCCCGCGATCTCAGCGGGGTCACCTTCGATGACGAGGCGGTGTTGACACGTGTGGAGTTGGCCCGGTTGTCACTGGAGGTATCGCGACGTCAGTGGCAGCGCTCTGAAAGCGAGTCTCCCTTCGAGTTCGAACATGCGGGATGGATTTCGCAATGGACGGCGACGCCTGTCTTGTCTCCGTGGCGGCTGCTCGATTTCGATGCCGTGATGGCCCCCGAACAGAGCTCGGCGTTGGAAGCCACGTATCGAAGTCCCTTGATGGCGACCGACGACGCCGCAAATCGTGAATCCACCCAGGTCATCAGCATCGACCGGCCCCGTCAGAGTCTCGAGCTCGGCGGTGCAGGAGTCTATTATCTGGAGGGACAATTCACCGTCTCCGGTGAAACGGCACGAGAATTTACCCTCAGTGGTCATTTTCCGGCTGCTGCGAGGGTCTGGATCGACGACCGAGAGGTGTTGGATAGAAGGGAGGAGGGATATGAGGCGGGACGATTGATCCGACAGATCAATCTGGAGCCCGGAGAGCATCGGGTCTTGGTCAAATTCGCCAATCGGCCCGGTTCGCGGGATTGGTTTGAGCTGCTTTTTGTGCCCACGGCGGGAGCGGTATTGGGCGACGCTGGAGTATCTTCCAGCCCCCGATTTCAAGGCGATACGGCGGGCGTCGAGATGCGTTCTATGACCCATCGAAGCCAAAAGCTGGAGCCCGTACAACTGGATCCCTCCGATATCGAGCAGGCCTCGGGGCCCGCTTTGTACACCGCGGCGCTTTCGGCCTATGCCAGTCGGGATGCCGATGTCTTTTCACCGATATCGGAAGAATTGATGAACAGGTATCCCCAATTTGTCCCCGCCTATTTACTGAGCAGTTATCATGTGCGTACGCGCTGGGATATTCCCTCCCAGCTCCGGGATGCAACGTCGATGTCCCGGCTTCGACAGGCCGAAGAGCTGGCCCCGGACAACCTGCATGTTCTGGTCCAGTTGGAGCGAAGATTGCGCGATATGGGAGCCGACCGAGAGCATCGCCGAGTTCTTGAAAAAGCTCGTGAGTTGGCCGTACAGACAGCAGGGGCCGAAGGGACCCAAGAGTTCGGCACCCGAACCCTTCCGGTGGCCTCGCGAACCACCGGGGAATCCGGAGCTCGTGGAGATGTCACGCAGGATGTGCCCGACGTAGATTTTCGGCAACTTCGCCCGCTGGTGTCGTGGGCTCGCTATTTGGAACGCCAGGGCTTCTCGCACGACGCGGAAGGCGCGTGGCGCGACGTACTGGCCTTCGACCCCGGCGACTGCAGGGCGGCCCGGCGATTGCAGGGGCTTTATCGCACTCGCCATTACTATCCGGAGCTTGAAGAGATCACGCCGGAGTGGGCGGCCTGTCCCCAATTGATCACTCGCTGGACTCAATATCACCCGGAGCGCCTCGAAGACAGGCTGGAGATCGCCGCCCGGCGAGCCGGACGATATCCCTACGATGCCACGCGCCAGCGGCAATACGCGGCGGCGCTTCGAGCCGTCGGACAGCTCGACGAGGCCGCCCGGGTGTTGGAGCAGGCCATCGAGAGAATGCCTCAGAAACACCAGTTATGGCGCAGCCGAATCGAGCTTGCGCTGCAACAGGGAGACGAGGAGCGAGCGCTCCAATGGATCGACTCCGCCACCGACAGCGTTGGACGCAGCGCCGGATGGGAATGGGCCAGAGCACGGCTCGACGACGAGATGCCGCTTGATGGACTGTTGCGCGATGGAAGACAGGCGGCGCTGGACGAGGTTCGGCGCACCGGCGGAATCGATGGAGTCGATGGCGAGACGGGACAAGGCGATCAGGCCATAGCGCTCGATGACGCCTATTACGTCGTCGACTTTGCGGGAAAGAAGTATTTCGAGGACGGCTCGTCGTGGACGTTGACCCATCAGGTCATCCGAGTGATGACCCGGGGGGCCATCGATCGCTACGCCGAAATGACCGTGCCGAGCAGCGCCGATCTGCTGATGGCGAGGACCATCAAGCAAGACGGAGAGGTTCGCATGCCCGACGGGGTCTCCGGGGACTCCACACTGAGCATGCCGGGATTGGCCAAGGGGGATATGGTGGAGGTGGCCTATCTCCAATTTCACCGCCCCGCACGGGTCAAAAATCACATCAACGGCACACGCTTTTATTTTCAGATGCCCAATGTGTCTACCCGCCACAGCGAATACGTCGTCGTGGGCACCGAGAATCTCGACTTTCAGTCTGCCAACGGGGCTCCCGAGGGGGAGGAATTTGAATTCGAAGGGCGTCCGGCGGTGCGATTTGTCGCTCGCGATATGCGTCATCCCCGAAGTGAGCCCCGTCGGGTCTCCAGCCAGGAGTATCTTCCCTGGGTGCGGGAGTTCGCCGTCGGTGTCGACACTGATCCCCTGGATGTGGAGCGCCGTTATATGTGGGAATCACTTCGCGACAGCGCGCGCTCTTCGGCGTTTCTCGATCAGATGGTGAGGTCCTGGCTGGGAGAGGACTTCGATGCCGACAACGTCGGTGATGAGCAGATTCGACAGCTTTATTACGGAGCTGCACAGTGGTTTCGAAGCATATCGGCCGGTGCCTTTCGCACCGACGCCACCCACGGGCTTCGATTGCGCCGGGGCAGTCCCATCGTCGCACTTCACCGCGTCTTCTCGGAGCTCGGGGTGGAGCACGATGTCTACGTTGCCCGAACGGACGAGGAGCCCCCGATGACGCAGCCGGTGGGGGAGATGTCGCGCTACACTCAGACGGTGGTCAAAGTGACGATGCCCGACTCCGGGCAGGTGAAGTGGTTTCAACTCGACGGCCGGGACGCGATGTTTGGGGCCTTAGAGCCCGAGATCGATGGGCAGCCCGCCGTCTGTATTACCTGCGAGGACCTTCATCGCGAAGTGGTGTCGATGGATGAGGAGTACAGACCGCGTCGCCACATCGAAGCTCGGGTTCAGCTCGATGATTCGGGCACCCTGAGCGGAACCCTGGAGTACCGCTTTTTCGGGAGTCGGGCCGTCCGGGTCCGCTCAGCCCTTCGGGCCCGCAGGGACCAAGAAGATCGGCGCAGCTATTTTGAGCGGGTGTTGACCGATCAGATCTCCGGCGCCGACCTGCAGGGTTTTGCCGTGGAGTACGAGGATGAGCCGGATCGACCGCTTGTATTTTCCATCGATTTCGAACGCCCCGACTTTGCGCGGCACTCCGGCAACCGGTGGGTCGTCGATCGCCCGGTGTTTCGAGAAGAGATGCAGAGAATATACACCCGCCCGGCAACCCGGACGACACCGATGTTCGTGGGGTATGAACGAGAGCAGAGCTACTCCCTTTGGCTCGATCTTCCCGAGGGCGCCGAAGCCGATCTGCGGGCCGTCGATGTCGATGCGGCGAACACTCGATTCGGTG
>SKPJ01000156.1 GCA_007119595.1 Myxococcales bacterium | reverse complement strand
CCTCGTCGACGGCCAACTGGGCCTGCTGGCGCATCTGGCTCAAGATGGGATCACTGGCCTCCGGGATAAACCCCCCGGTATCGATCAGCGTGTAGGGCGCATCGTACCACGCCCCATCGCCATACTGGCGATCGCGGGTCACACCCTCTTCGTCGTGGACGATGGCCGCCGGAGCATCGGTGAGCCGATTGAATAAGCGGCTCTTGCCGACATTGGGGCGGCCGACGATGGCGATGATAAAACTCATAAGCCTTCCTCAAATATTGAATGTAGCGCGTCAAAACTGCGAATTTATTCGTAGTCAAACCGGCTCAAGAATCGGGGATTTTCGCTCCACCGAGGCTCGACGCGCACCGTGGTCTCGATATAGACCTGCTTGCCGAAAAAGGTCTCCAATTCCTCTCTTGCTGCCTTTCCAATGGCCTTGATTCGGCGCCCCTTCTTGCCGATGAGAATGCCCTTTTGGCTCTCGCGCTCGACGTGAATCACCGCCGAAATCTCGAGGAGATCCCGATCCTCGTTGTCGCGAAAGGTCTCCACCTCCACGGCCACGCTGTACGGGACCTCGCGTTGGGTCTGTTCCATGATCTTTTCTCGCACGAATTCGGCAGCCAAAAAGCGCTCCGCGCGGTCCGTGAGCATTTCTTCTGGAAATAACATCCCCTGCTCCGGCAATCGCTCCAATAAGACCTCAACTAACTTCGATTGATTCTCCCCGGTCAGAGCACTCAGGGGAACCACGTCGAGATAGTCGTTGGTCTCGGTGAGGTTTTCGATCAGCGGGAGCAGCTTGAGTTTGTCTTCGACGAGGTCGATTTTATTCACCGCCAATACGGCTTCTACGTCGCGTTCGGCGAGGCGCTCCATGACGAATCTTTCGGCCGGAGGAAGCCCGGCGGCGCGATTCTTTTTCTGCCAGGCCACGATTTTGGGGGCATCGACGATATGACACACCAGATCGACTTCTTGAAGGCTTCGCAGGGCCTTGTCGGTCAGGGCTCGGTTGAGCCGCTTTTTCGATCGGTGAATCCCCGGGGTGTCGACAAAGCAGATCTGTCCCTTTCCAGCAAAGGTCTGCACGCCTAAGATCCGATTTCGCGTGGTCTGCGGTTTGGCCGTAGTGATCGCGACCTTGACCTCCAAGATCGCGTTCATAAGCGTCGATTTTCCGACGTTGGGCTGGCCGATGAGTGCGACGAAACCGGAAGACAGAACCGGTGATTCAGTGGATTCGGACATGTATCATCCTCTTAAAAACCATTATACCCGCGGCCCATTGGTGTGGATCGCGCTGGTGTTGATGCTCGTGATCGTGGGATGTGATGGCGACCGCGCCGCCGAAACGACGCTCTTCGAGACCGCCGAGGTCGATTATCGTCAGGGGAACTATGAGGACGCGATGTCCGGGTATCAAGTGTTTCTACAGCGCTATCCCCAGAGCCCGTTGGCGACGACTGCCGAGATGAGGCTTCGAAGTATTCACCGCGAGGTTTCCTCCGTCATGGAGCACAGCGACGCACCGCGCCCCTCGTATCACGGTTCCAACAGTGAACAAAGCGCGGCATCTGGCGACGATGCAACAGACAAGGCCATCGAAGAAGTCCTGCCTCCTCCCCTCGACGACGCGGATCATCACTGATAGGTGGTTGTCATCAACAATCTCATCAAGCCGGGGCGCCGATTCGCGTCGCCCGGCAGGTCGAGGAATCGGCAGGTCGAGGAATCACGATGAACCAGTTTGGCTCCATATTGCGGCTGCGCCGCAGTCTGGCGAAAAACCGGTTGACGGACCTCTCCCCGAGGCGTCGAGTGACCATGCTCGCCCTGTTGGTGACCGGTGCCCTTGCCCTCATCGCAAGCGGTCATCTGGCGGCGCCGTCCTTGATGGAGCCTCCCATCGACCTCGCCACCCCTCGTGGCCTCGGCCCCGACGCCCTTCCGGCGGGCGCTGCGGCCCTTGAGGCCGCGTTCTGGCTGACCGCACTGCTGGCCTCGATCCTCAATTTTCGAGTCCTGGAATTGTTGTTTCGGCGCCCGGATATCGTGGCGATGCAGAGTTTGCCCATTGAACCCTCGGCCCTTTTTCTGGACCGCTTTTTTGCCTCTTGCACAGAAGCGGTGGTCGCCTCCGCTGCAGCATCACTGTTCTTTGTCCCACTGCTGTGGCACGGCGGCACGGCGGCGTTTGTAGCCAGCGTCATCATGGTCACCGGGGGGCTGTTGTTCGGCGTGGCCTTGTCGCTGATGGTGATGTTGACGGCGACGCGTCAATTGATCCCGGACAGCGACGCCGGCGGATCTCGCAGGCCGTCTATCACCGACGCCTACGGGGGCCAGGGACAGCTCTTATTATACGCCCCGGCCGTGTCCCTCGGTGGTATTGTGATGCTGGCACTCTTCTGGAAGCTTTTGCTCGGGGAACCGCTTCGTCACGGTGCAATGACCGAGCCCTTCTGGCTGGGATGCGCCGTGATCGCAGCCATCGCCGGTGGCTGCCTGCTCATCGCTTACCGGGCCTTCGTCGATGATTATTACGCCATGGCGCCCCGCTTTCACGAGGCGGACTCCGCCGACTTCAGTGCCGTCGCCGACTATCAGACGTCGTCATACGACGAGACAAAGAGTCTTTGGGAACTCGGGTTGCCCCCACGCACCGCGGGAACTTACCGGGCGCTCGTACTGGATGACGATCGGCGTATCGCCGGCGGTCGTGTCGGTTATGCGGTCGTACTGATCCTCGCCATCATGGCGTTGGCCATTATCGAGCTTCCGGCCCTTCCCCTGTGGGCAGCGGCCATGATTCCGGCCACGTTGAGCGCGGCAATCGTCAATCCCTGGCACCGGCTGACAACTCGGGTGCGCCTGCTCGACGATCCGCTGGGATTGCCGGTTGCCACAGTGGATCGGCGTATCGCGGCCAGCCGTGCCGCACTTCGAGAGTTTTTGCTTATCGGCGTTCCTTATTCCATCGCCGCCGTCCTTATTCTGGGGCATTTTAGAGGGTTGGGAGTGGAGGGCGGACTGGTCGCACTCTGCGCACTGAGTAGCGGCTTCGGAATTGCCGGCGGAGTGTCCATCGGGGTTTCGTTGGGAAGCAGCGATAGCGCAACTCGATGGCTTCCGGCGGCATTATTAGCGGGATTGACCGCCTGTGCCATCGTCTCGTTGTCCGCCGCCATTGCCGTCAGTGTGGCAGTCATGTCGGCGGCGCTGATCGTCCGCTCATTGACCATTGGAACCGCTCGCCGCGCCGCCATCGAACCGGCGAGTACCTCAGCGAAAGACAGCTAACCATTGGGAGCCCCCATGTCATCTGCTGAACCGATCCTCGAAATACAGAATCTGACCAAGCGCTTTCGCACGCTGGTCGCCGTCGACGCGTTGACGATGAATATCTCGCCCGGTGAATTCGTGGGACTCATCGGACCCAATGGCGCCGGAAAGTCGACCACCATGGGATGCATCGCCGGCACCGTGGCTGCCGACGAGGGCACGGTCTATATCGACGGCGTAGAGGTCAGCGACGAGCCCGTACAGGCACGACGCCAATTGGGTTTCGTCCCCCAGCACTTGACATTGCTCGACTATCTGACCGGCCTGGAATACCTGCATTTCGTCGCCGATCTGCGCGAGCTCGACACGGCCGCTCGAGACAGAGACATCGACGAGCTCTTGAGCATCACAGAGCTCAACGACCACCGAGACACGATCATCCGGGAATACTCCGGTGGGATGTTGCGAAAATTGGCCCTCGCATCGGCGCTCATCGGCGCCCCCAAGCTCCTGGTTCTGGACGAATCCTTTGTGGGCCTCGATCCGGAGTCGACCTATCGGCTCCGAAAGCGATTGGAGCATCACTGCAACGAAGGGGGGGCCATCCTTTTGTCGAGTCATATCCTCGACATGCTGGAGCCGCTGTGCGACCGATTCGTCATCCTCGACGAGGGCAGCGTCGCACGTGATCTAAGTCAGAGCGACTTCGCAGCGCTGCGCGACGAAGGTGTGGTGGAAGACCTCACCGACCTCTATCTGGAGACCACCGGAAAGAAACAGACCCTGCGCCCCGCTGGTGAGTAAGGGCAGGCACATGAGGTTTTTATGGAACTGAAACCTCGACGACCCGCCCGTCGCGCTCCACTACTGCGAGATGAGAGGCTCCGTTGCGACGGACGAACATCAATGAGTCTCCCCGCTCGATACCGGCCTGCACCGCCGGGCTATCCAACTCCGGTGTATCGATGAGCCACCGCGTACCGTCCGAGACGAGTTCGACGTCCAATGCCTCCTCGATGTCATCGGCCCATTGGAGTCGGTCTCCTGCACCGGAGTGCGACAAAAGCTGTGAATCGAGGCGAACGATAAAATCGTCGCCGGCACTGAAGTCCCCAATGCGCTTTGTTCCCTCTCCCCATCCGGCATGAGTGGCGATGATCTCGACGTTTCTTCCGTCCGGAATATGAAGTATTTCCGGGGCATTTCCTCGACTTCGTCCCTCGGCGATGCGCCGTCCCTCGGCCCACGCCTCGATCCATGCTCCCTCGACGCCGCTGCCCCGGTTGGTGGCGACGTACAATTCGACCGGCACCCGTCGGCCACGGGCATCCGGCGATTCCTCTTCCCCGGTGAGGGATGCGTCGTCTGCGCCGGAATCCGGCGCTGCATCGCCACTGGAATATCCATTTTCTGACCCCGCTTCGTTTAAGCGCTCTCCAGACATAGCACTCGATTCGGACCGCGCCGAATTGCTGCTGCTGGCCAATTCCTGCACTGGTGGGCCCCGCCAGGAATGGGGAAGCCGCAATCCCGCCCCGTCGCGCATCGCTACTTCCAGTGCCGACGAGCGCCGTGCGCTGTGCTCGATGGCCACCGTATTGCGAGCGTATCCATCGGCGTCGAGTGTCAGATAATAGGTTCCCGCCGGGATACTTCGAAATGTCACCCGCCCATCATCTCTCGTCGTATAGTTGAGATGTAGGAGTCCAACGCTGTCCCGAGAAAGGCGCACATAGGCCCCTTCGACAGGCTCTCCCTGCTCATCGACGACCTTCAAATTCAGGGTATTCGCCTCTTCGAGTTCAATTGTTTTCGCCTTCCTGGATGGGAGCTCCTCTTCGGGACCGTGAATGACTCCCCAGAAGCCCAGATTGGCCACTTCAAGACCCGCTGAGTCATCTGGTCTGGCGACAATCTCGTACATCTGGAGTTCTCGCCCGTCGAGCATCTCCGAGCGATTCGACGGCAGCTCGAGATACCCACCGGAATCGGTATTCATCGTCACAAAGGGCCACATGCCCGGTGCGCTCAGTAAGATATCTGTTTCCAGGGGGTGGTCGTTCGGCGCGACAAATTGAACCCACAGACCCTTCTCTGCCGGCGGCGCTTCCACTGGGGAAGCCTCTTCCTCCATCGGCTCTTCGCCGTCGCTGGATGCCCAGGGGTTGAAGCGATATTCGTCGGTCCACCGCGTCTCTCCGGAGCGATCGCCGTCGAGAAACACAGGAGCGAAGAACGTCGTCGCCAAAACGACGATCGACGCCATCCCTCCTACAATGGCGACCCAGTTTTTCCAGCCTCGTTCCACTATATCGCTTCCTAATATTCGCAGCCGTCCTGGCAGCACATTTGCAGCGGCCTCATGGTACCGGCCCTAGAACGAGATGATACCCCGGCTTTCTTCCTAAAACCGGATCCACCACCAGTAGCCCACTGGTGCTCACCACTGAAATCGCATCGGCGATCCGGTCGGTGCAACGGAGCACAAATATTATATCGGTCTTGCATTAGTCGAGCCTAACTATTTTAATAACAATTACTAATGATTATTTTTGCCCGGACGAACTCACTCGATGAGGATGCAACAATGAGAAGCCAAAAAATCGCCGCAAGTGCCGTCGTTTTAATCATCGTATCGACCGTTTTTGTGGCGCCGGCGTGGGCAGTCCCGGAGTTTAGTCGAAGTACTGGTTCCGATTGCGTGGAATGCCACGTCTCACCGCCGATGCTCAATGAACGGGGTGAGTCATTCGAAGCCCGCGGCTACCGACTACCGGAGCATCTTGATCACCGAAGCTCGGGAACCATTCCCTTCTCAGTGTGGACGACCAGCCGTACCCAGACTCACGGTGATCTCGATGGGTCCGACACGTTCATTACCAGGGTGGAACCCATCATCGGGGGCTCGATCGGAGACCTTCCCATCTCATATTTCGTGGAATGGCGCCTACTCGACCTTCACGTCCAGTCCGATGGAAGCCGCGGTGACCGCAGTGGACGTTTCGAGGACGTGGAGGTGGCCATCGAGTTTATCGAAAATCACACCGTCGAAGTCGGCCAATATCGGGTACTGACGCAGCTCAATGCTTCTCAGCGACTGTCCGTGAGCGAACCGTCGATCATGGGGGCCGGCCTTCCGGGTCGATCTGACGAGCGGGCGCGGCGGGAGTCCGTGCGATCGTTCTCGCCATCGGGCCGATCCCCATCGGTGCGCTACGAATGGCATTCGATCGAGGAAGACGAGTCGATCGCAAACGGGTTGTTTCACGCCCTGTCAGTCGTCTTTCCCGGTGAATCTTCGCTCCCCATTACCGATCGCGCCTCGGAAGCGGCGAGTTTTGAATTCGAGCCTCGCCCCAAGGGAGTATTCGGCGAAACGTATTATCGCCGTGGATTGAGCAGCGCCGGAGTTCACGCTTTTGCGGGCGACGCCGGAAGATGGCTTGCCCAGGCCCTCGGTCGAATCAACTACGATGATTTCCTCGTTACCGCCGGCCTCGGGCGTGACAGTGGAACCGGAGAGGGAGCGCGAACCCGTATGAGCATCCAGCCGGAATACCTGATTCGATGGCATCCCCGAGTCCGCGGCGCCCTGGGACTTCGCGCTGAAAACATCACCAACGAGGGCCAGGATCCCGCCTATATTCCCTATTTGAGCGTCGCCGGACCAAATACTCGCTTCTCCGCAGTCCTTCAGGCGGAGTACCGAATTCAGGAGGACCGCGAAGAGTTCTTCATCGATATCTCGACCATGTTCTGATCAAGGGAAATACTGCGATCGCAGCCTGAACTGCGATTACAGGTCCGGATTTCTGAACCGAAATCATTACATCCGAATTCTTCGCACCAGCCGCTGCGATAGGTCTCGCAGCGTCGATTCGTCTTGCAGTTGATCGAGCCAACCGCTGCATTTCATCATACCGTCGCCGGTCTGTAATAATCGCGCGCCGCCTTGCTCGCTGCATCGATCGAGATGGGTGCGCACCGCACCGTGATCGAAGCAACACTCCACAAAATGCAGACTGGCAGGAGCTGCGTGCCACAGGCGCCGACAGGCGTCGACGAATTCGGCAGCGTAGGCGCGGCTGCCCAGATATCCCGGTGTGCATCCCTTTTGCGTGCTATATCTGCCGAGAAGTGATGTGGCGATATGGATATTCGCGACAAAGGCGCGGATCAACGTGTAGCACGCCTGGTCGAGTTCGTTGTTTTCGTATCGAGCAAGCCCCAGATTGTAGAGAACGGCCGGCTCCACGGGCACCCGCTCATACCAGCGAATGGCTTCCTCAATATCTCCGCGCAAATGATGGATCTCGCCGGCGAGATACCGGCATCCGACATATTCTTGTTCAAAATTGTCGCCGAGCCACTCAAAGTATTTGACTGCGAGATCGAGATTGCCCAATCGGTACGACGCCAACGCCCGGCCCTCGACGGCACGCAAAACAGGATCGTCGTCTCCATCGACGCAATCCGTATCCAGTCCATCCGGAAATACGACCTGAACAGCCCGATGATAGGTACGCCCGGCGCTCTCCAGATCTCCTTGTTCCCAGCATACGAGACCGAGATAGTTCAAAAACTCAAAGTCCTCTGGAAACTCCATGATCGCGTCCTCCAGGATGCCCCTGGCGATCTGGTGCTCCCCGTGGGAGATCGCCTCCAACGCACGCTGAAAAAAGATCTCGCGTCCCTCTGGGATTTCCATTGCCGCCGCCTCACTGGCGAGAATTCGATCGGCCTCGATCTGTAGCTGTTTCAACAATTTTCGAACCCGATCTCTGGATTCGGGTCGAAAGTCATTGAGTCCGTCGACACCACTCAGCACCTGACCAGCATCACCTAAAAGCTCAAGCAGCACTTTCATAAACCTTCCAGTGTCATTTTAGAGCACCAACAATCTCGATTGCCCCCTGAACCATCACTTTCACTCTTCTAACTCCTCGGGGCGACACCTAGAGTCGGGCACAATGACCGCATCGTCAAAATTTTTCTATTTCATTATCCCATCCAATGAACACAATCCCATCCAATGAACACATATCTCTTGGTGGCGAACTCCATCCCGGCACCATGATTTCATTGATCCCCTTTCCCCGACCGTGCTACATCACCGCCATGAAGGCTTACCCGGCGCGCGAGCGGGAATAGTCGGTTTACTACTCCCCTTCCCAAGAGAAGCGACGCACCCGCCATTGCGGGTCCCCAACCACCAGAGTGGAATTAAAACGATGAAACCCAGCGAAATCAGACAGAGCTTTTTGGATTTTTTCGAGCAACGGGACCACCAGGTCGTTCCATCGGCCCCGGTCGTACCCCAGGGAGATCCGACCCTGCTGTTCACCAACGCCGGGATGAATCAATTCAAGGATCTCTTGCTCGGCAATGAGGAGCGCGACTACAAACGAGCCACGAGCTCTCAAAAGTGCATCCGCGCCGGCGGTAAGCACAACGACTTGGACGAGGTCGGAAAAGATGGCCGCCACCTGACCTTTTTCGAAATGCTCGGCAATTGGTCATTTGGCGATTATTACAAGCGCCAGGCCATCGAATGGGCCTGGGAGTACGTACTGGAAGTGCTCGAACTGGACGTCGATCGGCTTTATGTCACGATTTACCACGACGACGACGAGTCCTTTGGCATCTGGACCGAAGATATCGGGCTCGCTGCGGAGCGCGTGCTACGCCTTGGCGAGGACGAAAATTTCTGGTCCATGGGACCAACCGGTCCCTGCGGACCCTGCACGGAGATCCATTACGATCTGCACCCGGAGCGCGGGGACTTCGAATTCGTGGAGGGATACGACGAAGAGCGCATCAACGAGATCTGGAACCTGGTCTTTATGGAATACGATCGTGACGAGGACGGAAATTTTGACCCACTGCCCCTAAAGAGCGTCGATACCGGCCTGGGGTTGGAGCGGGTTTCGATGATCATGGCCGAACGGGACAATGTCTTTCACACCAATCTATTCACCCCGATCTTCGTCACCCTCTTTGAGTTATTGGGTGAAGATCCAGGCCAGGATCTCGACGCCTTCTACGGGCGCGATGATTTTCAGAACTTCGCGGTCATCGCCGACCACATACGTACGGTGACGTTTGCCATCTGCGATGGCGCACAATTTTCCAACGAGGGACGGGGCTACGTATTGCGCCGGGTCCTTCGTCGAGCCGTGCGCTATGGCCGCAATCTGGGGCTGACACAGCCCTTTATGCATCGTCTGGCCTCCACGGTCGTCGAGCACTACGGCAATAGCTATCCCGAGCTTGAGGCGACGGGTGAACAGGCTGCAGAGTTGATCCGCCTCGAGGAAGAGAGCTTTTTTCGAAATTTGGACCGCGGTCTCGAATTATTCGAGGACGCCGCCGAAGTCGCCGAATCGGAAGGAAGATCTCAACTCAGTGGAGAGGAGGTCTTTGAATTGCACGCCACCTATGGATTTCCGCCGGATTTAACGGAGATCATGGCCGAGGAGCGCGATCTGTCCATTGACTGGGAGATGTACGAACGGTTGTGGGAAGAACATCGCGAGACATCGCGCGGAAAGGACGTCCACGCGGACGGCGCCGGCGTCGGGGACTGGGATACCATTCACGAGGGTCCTGCCGATATTTTCGTGGGATACGATACCCTCCAGGAGAGCACACAAATTCAGAAATGCCGCCATCTCGACGGCGACGACTATGAGCTTCTGCTCGAACGAACTCCCTTTTATGCCGAGTCGGGAGGCCAAGTTGGAGACCGGGGAACGATCGCCAAATCCGGCGGCGCCCTGAGCTTCGAAGTCACGGATACCCAGAAGACTCCGATGGGCATTGTTCACCGGGTCCGACGCACCGAGGGTAAGCCCACCGACGATGCTCTGCGTGGAGAATTCAAGGCCAGCGTCGATTCCCGGCATCGCCAGAAGACGGCGTGCAATCACACGGCGACCCATCTATTGCACGCCGCGCTCCGCGAAGAGGTCTCGGACTCTATCTTTCAGGCTGGTTCATTGGTGGCCCCGGATCGGCTGCGCTTTGATTTTCGCCACGGAAGTGCAGTGAGCAAAGACGAATTGCGACGACTGGAGCAGCGCGTCAATGAGCGCATTCGCCAGCGACTACCCGTGGAAATTGCCACCGATGTGGAGCGCGATACCGCCGTTGAAGAAATGGGCGCCATGGCCATTTTCGGCGAAAAATACGGGGACAAAGTCCGGGTGGTGCAGATCCCGGACGAGTCCGTAGAGCTCTGTGGAGGAACCCACGTCGAAAACACCGGCGCTATCGGGGTTTTTCGCATCACCTCGGAGTCGAGCGTCGGCGCCGGCATTCGGCGTATCGAAGCGGTCACCGAAGAAGAAGCCCTCCAGACCTTTCAGCAAGACCGTGAAGTGCTCGAAAGGGTTGCCGGATTGCTCAAGTCCGATGTCTCGAACCTCGAGGATCGGCTGCAGTCCGTGCTCGACGAGCGGCGGGAGTTGGAGCGCCAGGTCGACAGTCTTTCCCAAAAGCTCGCCGACCAGGGAGCCTCGAAGATGCTCGACGATGCTGCCAGCGTAGATGGCGTGACCATCATTGCCCGCGTCCTCGATGTGGGAGACCGCGATCAAATGCTCGCCTATGCAGACAAGTTGCGCGATCAGTTGGGGGAGACCGAAGCGGCCATCCTGCTCGGCGCTCGCGTCGACGAGAAAGCGGCCCTGGCCTGCCTACTCACGGATACGGCCTTTGAGACTCACCGAATCAAGGCCGGTGATCTGATCAACGCCGTGGCCGAATTTGTCGACGGTCGGGGGGGCGGACGACCGACGCTCGCCCAGGCCGGCGGGTCCAACCCTGACGGACTTCCGGCCGCCATCGATGCCTTCGAAGACGCCGTCCGTGAAGCGTTGTCTTGAGGACAACAAAATTTCCTCCCAGTTTTTTTCATTGCTCATTCCGATGACGACGAGGTCTCGGCAGGGACGGTCATCGTCGATCCCGATCCGGCATGCGCATCATCGGAACCCATAAACGATCCCTCGTGGGATAGATAGGCCAGTGTGGCGATGGCCAATGCGATCAGAGACAGAGCCAACATGCCGGCGATAAACCAATTTTGCCGGTCCTGTAAGGTCGTGACCTCATCGGTCAACGCCTCTGCCACATCGGTGGCCCGTTCGGCACTGGCACGCAGCTCGGTGATCGTCTCCCGGGCTTCGCACAAATCGCCCTGCAATTTAATCTCTCGATCCGTGGGAGGCCTTTCTTTGTCATCTCGATCCGGTGCAAAAACCTGCTCCGACATCTCCTCGCGAGTCTGCCGCAATATGGACGCCACATATTCTCGCTCTTCGGCAAATAAATCGGCGACCTTTTCACCCAACTGCACACGCAATTCTTCGCGGTCCACACCGCGACTATCCAAGAGGGTTTCGAGTTCATCCTCCAACTCCCCCGCCCTGTCGTAGCGATCGTCGGGGTCCCGCTCCAGTGCGCGTAGAATGATCCGATCCAGATCGGCGTCGAGATGTTCGGCCACAGTGGACGGCGCGGCGATGGGCTCGTTGGTGATGGCTTCTATCGTCTTCTCTTTGCTCTTTCTTCGAAAGAGTCGACGACCGGTGGCCAATTCGTAAAAAATGATGCCGAGACTAAAGATATCCGAGCGGTGATCGAGCGATTCTTCACGGCATTGCTCGGGGCTCATATAGGTGAATTTGCCACCGATGAGGTCCGATTTCATCCACCCCGCATCTCCGGTGATCTGAGAGATCCCGAAATCAAATACCCGCGTGATGCCCCCGTAGGTGACCATCAGATTTTGAGGGCTGATATCGCAGTGAACGATGCTGTAGTGCTCACAATCGACGTCTTCAAAGGAGTGGACGTAATCAAGGCCATCACAGGCATCGATGAGCATGAGCAGCGTTTCATCGAGAGACAGTCCCACGCCGCAGGAAAAGGCCCTCTGGGCCAGATCGGCGACCGTCTGTCCGGCCACGTAATCCATGACCATAAAGTGCTCATCGCCCACACATTTGGCATCGTGGGCGGTCACTACATGGGGATGGGAAAAGCGCGACGAGATCGTCGCCTCTTGATAAAATAGCGCCTCCAGATCTCGTTTGCCCTTAAACTCATCGGGGATGGCCTTGATAACCACAGGACGAAAAAACCCGTGCGGTCCACTGCGGGCGGCCAAAAACACCTCGGACTGTCCCCCCTTTGCCAGCCGGGCCAACAGGCGATACTCACCGAGTTGTTCGTGAACGCGTTGCACCTTCGGGACTACTCCATAAAATCGGCGATTGCCTCAACAGGCCAACCGAGCAGCGAGACCTTGGGGCGAGTTTCATCAAACTCATTCAATGATCACCGTCTCTTCGGCGCTGAACGTAGCGAACATATTCCAAGCGTTGGCCTCTCCAGTACAGCCGGTTCCATCGGGGCTGTATTCGAAATTCATTTCGTCCGTACCGAGCGCTTGGGTCATGGGAATTCCCGGATTGCCGGGCACGACGACGATTTCCATGTCTTCCACATCGTCGAGCCAGATGATGCCCTCCAGACTTCCGTCATTGATCTGCGGAGTGCTGCCATCGGCCTCGGCTTCCAATTCGGCGTCCAACTGCAAGTCGCGAATGGGAATGACAGTCTTTAAATTGTCCTCGTCTTCGGTCTGCATGGTGGCCACGAAATTGAAATGTGGGAGAGTGGCATTGAGTTGACCGTCTTGACCGATATATCCCTGGGCCAATTCGGGCTCCTCCAATTCGTCATCCCACACATATTCCCCACCATCGGGCTCATCGGCGTGCAATCCAGCGCCGGCGCGAATCATCACCTCTCCTTGCTGTGTATCGATATCGGTGAGTTCCACCAACACGATGATTGGAAATTCGCGATCCTGTTCCAGAAATGGCTTGATCATCACATTGAGATCGCTGCCGGGAGTACCGGAATCGAAAGCAAAATCGTTGAAGATCAATTCGTATTCGGAGTCGAAATCACTGTCTCCGGTTGCCACGGAATCGCCGGGGTTGCCCTCATCGACTTCATCACATGACGAGGGAACTCCATTGCCTGCGTTGGGATCTTGATTGTCTGGATCTTGATTATTCAGGTCCTGATTATCGGGATCCTGATTATTGGGATCTTGATTATCCGGATCCTGGTTGCTGGATTGGTTGGTGTCGCTATTGCCCTCGGAGTCCTCCTCGGAGTCTCCACAGGCAACAGCGGCCCCCAAACAGGCGACCAACAGCAATACTAAAGCTCGTGTGTACCAGTTTTTCATAACGCGTCTCCAGCTAGGCCCCGGTCAGTCGTCCAAGACCTCGAGGGGCTCAAAATTGACCAGACGTTGAAATTTCTCAAATCGTCGCTTGATGACTTGGTGATCCAATTCTCGCAGTGCCTCCAGGCTGAAATCCTCGACGCAAAAACTGGCCATGACACAGCCGAGTACCGTGGCCTGGCGCAGATCGCGGGCTTGAAATCGACCGCGCCGGGCCAGATAACCCAGAAGCCCGCCGGCAAATGTATCGCCCGCCCCCGTGGGGTCGAAGACCGATTCCAGCGGATATGCCGGGGCAAAGCAAATTTCTGTGTCCGCAAAACACAGCGCCCCGTACTCCCCGCGCTTGATCACCACGTGGCTCGGTCCCAGCTCCTGGATGACCCGAGCGGCTTTGACGACGTTG
>SKPJ01000072.1 GCA_007119595.1 Myxococcales bacterium | reverse complement strand
TCTCTCCGGCGCTTTCGTAAATAGGGCGCTTTCGTGATCGGAGCGCCCCCTGCCAGGGCGCTTTCGTGAACGCCGTCGGGGCCATGTAGTTCGGCCCCGCGGCGTTCACTCAGTTCAAACGCTTCGTCACTCAAATGAAGTTCCGTTTAACCAATGCTGTTTGGAGTCTGCAGGGATATAGCGATCGGTGCCATTTAGAGTGAGAAACCAATGCCACCGCTCGGGGTAAGCCGGGTCGATGGGGCTTCCGTAGCCGTCGGTGAGGACGAAGACCGCGCATGGGTATTCGGTACCCTGTCGGGCCTGTTTTTTCAGGTGGTATTCCAGGGGGTAGAAAGCGGTGCCGCCGAAGCCCCGAAGTTTTCGGTGCTCCAGGTCGATCCGGTAGGGCCGGACATCGAAGCAATACAGCTCGGCATCGAAGAGGTGATGCGGGATGGAGTCGACACAGCGCATAAAGCACCGAGCGAATTCTCGACACGAACCGGAGGTGTCGACGAAAAATACGACCCGCGGCTTGTCGAGCGACTCCAAACGCTGCTCGCGAGGGATGAACAACGAATCGTCCAGCGCTCGGAGCCTGCGCGGTCGCCGCTCCCAGCGCTCCTCGAATTCGTCGACCGGCTCGTTGTTCGCCACCCAGCGGGTGATGAACTCGACCCACTTTTCGTTGTCGTCGACGTCCTCCGGGGCAACCACCATGGTGGCCACCGGCGTGTAATCGCCTGCCGAGCTTTCGTCGAGCGCTGCGTTTACCTCTTCGACCTCTTCCGGCGACATCCGCCGGCCTGCTCGGTGGCAGAAATCATCGACCAACTCCTCGGGAATATCGTCGAGCCCGTCGTGGTCGTCGAAGCACCACATCGGCCTGCCTTCGAGGTCTACCGCGCCGAGTTGACGGTAGATATGCTCGAAATGACTGAATCGCAGGTCGTGATCGGGACCGAAGACGGTGTCCTTAAAACAGCCCTCCCTGGCGATGCGCTCGTCGAGACGCTCGCGGCGAAACCCAAACGATCTGATCAGTTGGGTGTTGACGGTCACGTCCATGGCGATGTTCATCTCGCGTCTGTCGGCCTCGCTTTTCGGGTAAGCGCTACGACTGCCGTGGTTGAGCAACACGTGGAGCGCCTCGTGGGCGATGACGAACAGACGGCTGTATTCGTCGAGGCTCTCCCAGAAGCCGGGGTTGAATTTAAAGGCCAAATACTGCTCCTGAAGATCAAAGCTGACCGCGGCGGTGTCGACCTCGTCGGTGAATACGGGGCGACCCATCTCCCAGAGTTGGTAGAAGATGGCGTGGTGCTCCTCCAGTCCCTGCAGGAGCGTCAAATAGTCGGTATCACTCATCATCGTCGGGCCTCCTCGCTGACCGTGCACAGCCCGACGAGTCCGTGATGGAATCCGAACCCCTTGTCGAAGTCGTTGCGCACAAGCTCCGCCATATTCAGGCTGTCGCGATCGACGGCGTCAATCAACAGGGCATTTACGAAGCCCGCCAGGTCGCAGCGTTGGCTGAAGCGGTGTACCGTCTTGGGGATGCTCCGCGTCATAAATGTGTTGACCACCGCCAGGCAAGTCGTCAGCTCGTCGTCGGAGAGTTGCGCCGGACGCGGACACTCCTCGATGAGGCTTTGCAGCGCCAGGCGCCGGTCCCGCGTACTGCTATTATTACGATTCGCCATGGTCTCCAAGAACTTCCAGACCGGTTTCTTCCACGGACCATCTCGAAATTCGTCATCCGCCATCACCCACCCCTTATCGATGTCGATGAGCGCCACCTCGTCGTCGCGATACAGGCATTTTTCATCGAGCTCTTTGGCATTTTGACGCTCCCAGATCTCGACCTGGATCGCCGGATGGCACGCACCGGCCGCCATGACGTCATCGATGACGAACGCCACATGTTCATACTCCTCCTCGACGGCGATGGCCTGGCGCCGCACCTTTGAGTTTTCGACGAGCAACGTGACCAGCTTCTCTTCGGGCAAAAAGGGCAAAAAGCGCTCCAAATACTCCCGGTCCTCCACGACATATTCGATGGCGCTTCGGTACTGGTTCTCCACCTCGAAAAAGGCTTTGATCTCGTCGTCACTGGCCTCCTGGTACAGGGATTTGAGACGCACCTCGACGGAACCGATGTCGATGCGGTCCAGCAGAGAACGGGGGTTGGCCTGCCGCGGCAGAGCATCGCGCAGGCTGCCCCCCCTTTGATACAACTCCAGCGCATAGTCGAGACGCCGCGGTGACACCTGATATTTGGTCTTTTCCGGCAGCGCATCCCACCACTCCACGGCCGCCGCTGCCGACTCGGCGCCAAATTTCTCCGCAAAGTACTCCCGGTTGACCCGGTAGGGGATCTCCACGTGGACCTGGAAGCGGTCGCGCTGGGCCGGATCCAGTGGCTGCACGTCGTATTTGAAATCCCTGTCACGGGCGGGATTTACCACGGCCCAGACCACCCGGAGATTTTCGAAGCGGTGGCCGTTGATGGACTTGAATTGAATCAGCTCCATCACGGCATTTCGCACCTTTTTGTGAGATCGATTGAACTCGTCGATCACCAGCGCCTCCACCTCGTCGCTGGCAAATCCGCGGGGCCGAATCAACTCCAGATACGACGTATCGCCGTCGTTCTTCTCGCGGGGAATCCCGATAAAATCCACCCAGGGGTCCATGGTGGCCGCACTGAAATACTTCCAGTTGAGCCCCTCGCCGTCCATCACCTGCTTGATGATCGTCGACTTTCCCACACCGTGACGGCCGGAGAACAAAACATTGAGGTCGTTATCGAGCCAAAACTTGAGGCGTTGTTCCGAAATCATATGTCCCCTTCAGAAAAATGATCTGCAAACAATGAAGGCCACCCATGGCTCTTCAACTACTTATAATGAGCCGCCCTTAAATCTCAAAATTTATTAAAACTTATATGATCGTATAGCGATCATTTACGGCATGACACACTTCCGCAGTATCGATGCCAGGGATGGCATCGCACCAGCATATCCCTAGTTCTCGCGCGACAGCGCTGGTCTCGCACCCGGTTCCCCCATCGACGGTCGAGCAACCCCGCAACAGGCGCGCTCAACAACCATCGCCCGGAACGCCCAAGCCGGCCCGGCCTTTCTCCGCGCCCTCCGCGTAGTTTAGCGGAATCTTTCGCGCTCGGGCGTTCAGCGCTTCGAGTTCAGCGATCAGCGTTCCGCGCTTCGCGTTCAGCACTCCGAGCTCCGCGCCCCAGCGTTCCGCGTTCCGCGCCTCAGCGTTCCGCCAAAAGCAGGACGTTGGCCCACCGGCGTCGATCCGTGTAGTGTCCCGCCTTCAAGGGAGCCCGGCTCCCGAACCCCCTTTCTGCCTTCAGCCTTTTTCGCCACGCGAGCAGTACCCATGACCCACCAACACGCCTTTTCCACACTCGGCTTGAGCCAGGCATGGCTCGAAAACCTCGACCAACTCGGCTACACCGCGATGACCCCCATTCAGGCCGAGGCCCTGCCCCTGCTGCTCGAGGGCCGCGACGTCATCGGCGAGGCCAGTACGGGAACGGGCAAGACGGCGGCCTTCGCCCTCGCGCTTTTGGCGAAGATCGAACCCGCAAGCGACCTCCCCGGTGCGCTCGTTTTGTGTCCCACCCGCGAACTGGCCGCCCAGGTGGCCGCCGAGATTCGCCGCCTGGCGAGACCCCTTCCCAACACCAACGTGGAGACCATCACCGGCGGCTCTCCCATCGACCGCCAGATTGTATCGCTGGAACACGGCGTCGACGTCATCGTCGCCACGCCGGGGCGACTGCTGGACCACCTTCGCCGCGAGACCGTCAACCTGTCGCAGGTCCGGACATTGGTCTTCGACGAATGCGACCGGATGTTGGATATGGGCTTTGTCGACGACGTCGCCGAAATCGCCGAGGCCACGCCCAACAAGCGTCAGACCCTGTTGATGTCGGCCACCGCCTCTGAAGATGTCCGCCTTCTGGGCCGACGCTTTCAGACC
>SKPJ01000162.1 GCA_007119595.1 Myxococcales bacterium | reverse complement strand
CAACGATGATGCCCAGGAATGCCAGACCGAAAAGTGACCATGGACTGATCAGCAGGGCGCCAAAAGAAAATAGAAGTGCCCGGGGGATGGTGACGGTGCATTTCGGGTCGGTGAGAATTCGAGCAATGCCGCTGGCTGCTCCGATGATCGACAATAGGAGCAGCATTGGAGCGAGTCGGAAGAGATGAAGTCTGGCCACCGAAGGCACAAAGAGTAACGTGGTAAAGGCTATCCCGAAGCCAATAATCAGAGAAAGGGAAGTGATAAGTGCGCGATACCGAGTCCTTACATTCGGGCGTAGGGCGACGGCGATCGACGCAACAGCACAGATGACGCACCCGAAAAGCGGTATGAATTCCGATACCCACTGCTGCGTGACATAGTGGTGAGGTGCGCGAATAAAGAGATATATCTCACTTGCGCGATCAGCGTATTCCGCACCGGCGACAGAGAGAAGAATTGGAAGAGAGAGCAGGACGCAGAGGCCGGGAAGCGTTAGTTGCTTGAGAAGTCGAGTTGGAAGTTCGTCTTCTTCGACGAGCAGATGAGCCAGGCCAAAAGCGGGAATCGACAAAATCGCAAAGTTGATATGAAAAATGCCGCCTATCGCCAGGGAGAGGCCGGAGAGAGTATATTTACTCTTTAGGAAGAAAAGGATGGCGAATAAGAACCCCGTGGCACCAAACGTCGAAGGTTGCAGGACGACGCCGTAGACGTAGTTGAGGCCCGGAGCTTGAAGATTGGTAATGACAATACCGAACATCACCAGGCCAAAGATTCCAAGCGGTTGTCCGACGTTGGTCAATGTGGTGGTGATTTTGTAGGCAATGAATACGCCGGTGGTGATAAGAAGGACATTGGTGGCGCCGAATGCCCAACCATCGGGACCAATTTTGAAAAGCCAGTATGCGACGTAGTCAAAAGCGGGGTGCCACTCGTTGACCGCCGACGCGATCCAGTCGTTGAGCAGGATCTTCGGGCGGTACAGAGTAAGCCCGCTGATCAGCTTTGAAGAGTGGTTTTCGATCCCGAAGTGAAATCCGTACGTCAGCGCCCAGAGGAAGGCTAAGATGAGAGCCGCTAAATCTTGGAGATGGCGATGCCAGGTCATAATGGCTCAGGATAGACCAATGAGCTTCGAGAGAGAAAGAATATTCGCAGGCGTGATTTGCGGGTTCACCCCGCGGGCAGCCCTGATGAGGCTCCGGGCTGAATGACAAGTGGTTTTCGGATTACCTAAAGCGTTCGCGAATGAGATCGGCCTGGGCCTCGAAGATATTGGAGATCTCCTTGCCGATGGCGCGGGTGATCACAAAACCCAGGGCCGGGGAGTCGACGGAGTACTCCATGATCTGGGTCACCCGACTACGGCCGTTGCCGGCGTCGGTCGCCGTCAGTCGGCCCTTGCTCTCGTAACGCTCGTGCCAGTGCTCGGGAACGTCGGGCACGATCTCAAAGGTCATCTCATGGCGTGCGGGATCGAGGATTGCGATCTCGTCCCAACGGACTTCATCGGGCGCCCGGTCTTTAAAGCGCCGTAAAAAGCGTGGCAGATCAGCGGGTGCCGTAAATTGCGACACTCTCCGAAGGCGGCCGTCGGCGAGTTCTTCGAGCGCCTTTCGATCAATATTGCTGATCTTGTCCAACTTCGGTTCCAATCCGGCGACGAATTCCTCGTCCACCAAAAAACCAAATACCTCCTCCGGCGTAGCGTCGACTTCGATGGTGTGTTCAATCGTCTTCATTATCGCTCCATCGTGGTGCGTTCGATGATTCTTCAGTTCAATGATGGACACCATTTTTTCTGGACCAAATGGCGGCGCGGGAAACGTAACACGAATCCCGTCGTCATGTCCCCCGAGGGTTGGGGCGGAAGAAACGGCGAGGTGCAGGGCTTCACTAAAAAACCGTTAGGGCATAGGATTCAGATTGACGCAGTTGGTTGCGGAGCCACGATTTCTAGCCACAGGGAGTAGTCAGGCAATGTCAAAAGAAGTCTATGTGGGAATGAGCGCCGATCTGGTTCATCCAGGGCATTTAAACGTGATAAAGAAAGCGGCCGAGTTGGGCAGCGTGACAATCGGCTTGCTCACGGACGAGGCGATAGCCAGTTATAAGCGCTTGCCGTTTATGTCATTCGAGCAGCGGAAGACGGTCGTCGAAAGCATTAAGGGGGTGGAGGATGTGGTGGCTCAGAAGACGCTGGACTACACCGAGAATTTGCGGCGACTGAAGCCGGATTACGTCGTTCACGGCGATGATTGGCGAAGTGGTATTCAACGGGAAACGCGCGAGAAGGTCATCGAGGTCCTCGCCGAATGGGACGGGGAGCTGGTCGAGGTGCCCTATACGGAAGGGATCTCGTCTACCCATTTAAACGAGCTGTTGCACGAACTCGGTACGACACCAAAATTGCGCCGCAATCGATTGCGGCGGCTGTTGCACACAAGACCGATCGTTCGCCTATTGGAAGCACATAATGGTCTCACGGGGCTGATCGTTGAAAATACCACCATTGAGGATGAGGATAATAATACGTGTCTCGAGTTCCATGGTATGTGGTCCGGAAGTTTGACCGAATCTACGGGTCGAGGGATGCCGGATATCGAAGCCGTCGACCTCACCGCACGGATGACGACGCTCAACGATGTTCTCGAGGTTACCACCAAACCCATCGTGTACGATGCGGATACAGGGGGAAAAAAGGAACACTTTCAATTTACTGTTCGCACCCTGGAGCGCTTAGGGGTATCGGCGGTGGTGATTGAGGATAAAGTGGGACTCAAAAAGAACTCGCTCTTCGGGACTGATGTCAAACAAACACAGGCCCCGGTCGAGGATTTCTGCGAGAAGATCCGCATGGGCAAGGCTGCTCAAGTGACCGCCGAATTCATGATTGTAGCCAGGATTGAGAGCCTCATTCTCGACCAGGGAGTCGAGGATGCGATGCTGCGCGCAGAGGCGTTCATCGGGGCTGGTGCCGACGGGATCTTGATTCACAGCAAATCACAGAGCCCGGACGAGATCTTTGAGTTTTGTCGAAAATATCGTGAATTGAACACCGATGTCCCTCTATTCGCAGTCCCCACGAGCTATAATCAGGTCACGGAAGAGGAATTGATCGAGGCCGGGATACGGGTGGTGATTCACGCCAATCATTTGTTGCGGGCCGCCTATCCGGCCATGGTAAATGCCGCTAAGAGTATACTCCGACACGGTCGATCGACGGAACTCGACAGCGAGCTCATGTCGATCGAGGATATTCTGGAACTGATCCCGGGGGGAAAATAATGCTGGAGCCCGGACATCTCTTCCAGCTCATCAAAGAAGAGGGGATCGAGTTTTTTACCGGCGTTCCTGACTCCCTGCTGAAGCATTTTTGTGCCTGGGTACAGGATCATTCCAGTGCCAAAGAACATGTCATCGCGGCGAATGAAGGCAATGCAATCGGCCTCGCTGCAGGAGTCTTTCTGGGGACCGGCAAGCCAGCGCTGGTCTATATGCAGAATTCGGGGCTCGGCAATGCCATTAATCCCCTGACTTCATTGACGGATCCCGAGGTCTATCAAATTCCAATGCTGCTCATGGTGGGATGGCGTGGAGAGCCGGGAAAAGGCGATCAACCACAACATCGGAAACAGGGTCGCATTACTCCCCAACTCCTCGATGTTCTCGATCTTCCCTGGCGGATTCTCGACGGGGATACGAGTTCTCCAGCGTCTCTCGTCGAAGAACTCTGCGGGGAGATGAGAGAGCAACAAAAGCCGGCCGTATTGCTGGTGCGAGCCGGGACATTCGAAAACTACGAGCGAGATGAAATCGATGCGAATACCCTGTCGATGACTCGCGAGGATTCGATTCAAAAGATCATAGATGGTCTCGAACCGCGAGACGTGGTCGTGGCCACAACGGGTAAGACATCGCGAGAGGTCTATGAATACAGAAATGAAAGAGGGGACGGTCACGGAAACGACTTTTTGAATATCGGGGCCATGGGT
>SKPJ01000388.1 GCA_007119595.1 Myxococcales bacterium | reverse complement strand
CCAGACTTTGCCCTGCTGTTCCGGCCCTTCGACCGACGGAGATGGATCACATCCGGTCTCCAGAGGACTTTTCCCGAGGGCGAAGAAGCCAGGACTACCCCTTTTGGAGGGTCTTGGCGAGGTGTTCGACGTCCCAGGCGCTGTCGTTGTCGGCGCCCAATTCGGCGACCTCTTCGGCGGATATGCCGAGGATGGATTGGAGGACGTCGGGGCGGGCCTCGGGATGGGGCTCCACGACGGTCTCGAAGCGGCCGTTGTCGAAGGGGTCGCCCGGGGCGTCCTCCACCTTGACCAGACGCTCTCGTTGGCCCTGATTGTCGTATTGCAGCGCCCGGTGGATGCAATAGGGATTGTTGCCGGACTTGCCCATCAGGCAGTGGGCCGTCCAGGTGCATCCGGCCTTGCAGTGATCACCGTAATAACAATCACCACAATAGCCCCACAGGTCATCGCGTGTTCGTTTGGCGATGGCCGTCAATTGTTCGGAGTGGGCGACGGCGTCGGCGATGGTCATTTCGCGGACGTTTCCGCCGCTGTACTCTGTGGACGGAAGGGAGGGACAACCCTTGATTTTGCCGTCGGCCTCCAATCCCAGAACCCAGGCTCCGGCCTGGCATCCCGCCCATACCGCGCCCCGTTCGCCGCCCGGTCGAAGCAGGTGTTCGTAGGGCCCGAAATAGCCGACATTATTTCCCGGTTGCAATTCGATGCCGTTGGGCTCCAGTCGGGATTGCTTGAGCCAGACCAGCATGGGAAAGAGATCGAGCAGATCGTAGGGCTGTAGCAAAAGCTGCGGCCGGTCGGAGGCCCGACCCATGGGAACGGTCAACTGGATCTGCCAGGCGTGGGTGCCGATATCGACCAGTAGATCGGCCAGCGCCGGAAGTTCCGGCATCGACAGGCGGTTGATCTGCGTATTGGTGCCCAAGTGGATGGGAGAATCGCCGATGCGGCGCGCGGCGTCGGTGGCCGCCTTCCAGGAGCCCTTGGCGCCCCGTTGGACGTCGTGGGTTCGCTCCAATCCGTCGATGGACACGGAGATGACTTTGATGCCGGCATCGACGGCTTTCTCCAGACGCTCGTCGGTGAGATTGCGCGCTCCGGTGGTCATCCCGCACAACATCCCCTGCCGGGCGACCTCGGCGGCGATGACATCCCAGTCGTCGCGCAGATAGGCCTCACCGCCGATGAGAGTGACCTCTCGCACACCCAATTCGGCCAGTTGCTCGACGACCTCCAGGCATTCGTCGGTGCTCAATTCGTCGGGACGGGCTTGTCCGGCGCGTGAGCCGCAGTGTCCGCAGCCCAGATCGCAGGCCAGCGTGATCTCCCAGACGCAATAGATGGGATGGGGATCTTCGGTAGAGCCGATTCGCCTCGATTTGGCGCCGAAGACCTTGCGTTGTTTTTTTGTAGGATCTGCCATGAAAAACTTCTGTATCGCCCGGATCAGCCGTCGTCTGCGTCGCTATCGGAGACGTCCGGTTCATCGACGGTGCCCGCATCCTCGGGTATGGCTACGCCATATTCCGGCTGGATATTGGCATAATTATCGCTCACATCTTCGGTGTGTCCTGCGTCTTCAGGGTCTCCCGCGTCTTCCGAGTCTCCCGTGTCCTCGGCAACTCCCACATCCGCATCATCGGGAGGGTCACCGATCGGCCCCGCATCGGCTGGCATGGCCACGCCGTACTCGGGCTGAATATTGGCACTATTGTCGATGCCCGATGAGTTATTATCTCCTCCGGTATCTCCATCGGGTTCACTGGTGTTGAGTCCCGCGTCAGCATTGATTCCCGCGTCGTCGGGGACGGGCGCACCGTACTCCGGTTGGTCGGAAGCACCACAGGCAACGCCACCCAGCATCGTGGCGCCCACGAATGAGGCAGCCATGATTCCCGTCTTCAATCCCGATGGAATGGCGGACGCCGTCGGAGCGGTGCCGGCCACGTCACTTAGTGAAAACGACGTATCACAAAACGGACACTCCAGCTTCGATTCGCCGAGGCAGTGCCGAATATACTGCACGCACTCCGGACACAGAGTCATATCAATGGAACAGTCTTGATTCGGCATGATCCTCTCCACGGTGCTAAACCACTGGTCATTCCCAATAATGCAGTGTCTTTACAGTAAGTGACGAGCGCTCGTTGTGCAATTGGAGCCATGATCGGCCCGCACGCTGCTGGGATTGATGGGGGGCGAGCTATCGGAGGTGTCCGGGGGGCTCGGACAACAGGTGCGAAATTTTCAAATCGTGAGTCCTTTTGCTACAGAAAGTAACTTCATGAGGCGGAGGAGGAAATATTTGCGGAGTTTGGTCGCAGTACTATGGGTGCTGGCAATGGGTTCCACGGCAGTGGCCGGGGAAGGGGAGTCCACAAAGGCGGCGGAGGAGCGCGATCGTGGATTTCGCCACGAGTCGAGTCTACAGATTCGCGTCGAGCCGCCGGGCTTGAAATATAAGGGTGATACGGCGTTTCGCCTGCTCTTAAAGGAGCGAGAACATATCCTGCTGGGGGGTAGATATATCGATACTGGAATCACGACCGAACTCAGTCCCGCCTTCTTGTGGACCGGACCTTATGTCGAGGCGCTGCCCATTTCCGCATTAAAATTACGGGCGAGCGCTTCGTACACGGGGTATTTTGGTACTTTTGGCCACCTCCATGTGAGCGAGGAAGGCGATGGCAGTCCGGAGGCCCGAGAGCGAACCTCGGAGCTGGGAGTTGCTCAATCAGCAACGGGCTGGCGCATCGCGTTGGAGGCCACGCCCAGAATACTCATCGGGCGCGTGGGTATCGCCGTCGACACCGCTTTGTATCGGGTGGCCGTCGACGTAGAACACACCTATTACGAGCCGGCCTATGGCCTGATGCTCGAGCCCGAGGATACGGTGTGGGAGATCAATCCCACCGTGGGATATCTATTTGGCTCGGATCCCTCGCAGCGCTACTCATTGGTCGGTCTTCGCTGGGAACGACGGGTCGTACGCAACACCGAGTGGGAACAGGATAAATTCGGTATTGTGGCGATGTTTTCGGTTCCACCCGAGTTGATGGACTGGGGAAGCCCGGTCATCTCAAGCTATGCTGCCCTGCGCCGAAAACTACCGGAGGAATCGTCTCTGGCTCCCTATTTTGGTATTCAAGGCACGTTGAGTTTTTGAATATATAACCTGCTACGAGTCGACAGAATCGTCGGCAGGCCACTGCAACGTTGGAGTAAATCATCGTGCGATATATCGGATTGGTTTCCTCGATATTTATCTTATTCATCTTCATCGGGTCTTTGATGCTTTTGTCATGCGGGGACTCCGACTCTCCCCCCGTTATCCTTGGTGATAATGCAGATGAGGGCAGCGGCGACAATGGCGGCAGCGGTGACAATGGCGGCGGCAGCGACAACGGTGGCAGCGGCGACAATGGTACCAATGGCAACGGAAATGACGGTAATGGCAACGGAAATGACGGCAATGGCAACGGGAGTGAAGTCGAATGCACTGATGGTGAAAGGGTCTGTGCTGGCGATAGCGTAGAGCAATGTGAGGAAGGCGCGTTCGTAGCCGTCGAAAGCTGTCAGCACGAGTGTCAGCAGGGAGAATGCGTCATCGTGGAGTCGACGCGCTTCGCGGACCCCTTGCTGTGGCCCGTGCCAGCCGGCGAGGACTTAGATGAGGAACGCGGATTTGTGCGCTTTAGTCACACCTGGAATCACGATGTCTATCAGTTGACGGATATCAACGGGAACGGGCGTCCGGATATCGTATGGTCAAGCGATGCGACCCTGGATTGGTCGACCGACGATCGGAGGCCCTGGGGCTATCCGGACAATCCGCATTGGCGGGTGTTTTTGAACAACGGTGAAGGGTTTGATGATCCGATCGTGTGGCCCGTGCCGGCCGGTGAGGATCTGGAAGAGGAACGCGGATTTGTGCGCTTTAGTCACACCTGGAATCACGATGTCTATCAGTTGACGGATATCAACGGGAACGGGCGT
>SKPJ01000356.1 GCA_007119595.1 Myxococcales bacterium | reverse complement strand
TCACTACATCAATCATGGCTCAACTCGTCATCACTATGGGGCGCGGTATTAAAACGGGTATTGAGATGATCTCGATACGCCGCATATACCGCTGCAAGCCCCAATGCTGCCCCCGGCGCGACCATGGCCGTCAAAAAGAAATTCAGCGGGAAACCACCGAGTACACGGGTCTCCGTCATAAACTCCGGCGCAAAGAAACTGGCCGTCACCGGACCAAATACGAAGATCACCCAGATCGCACACAGCACAAAGATCATCTTCAAATTGGCCCGCATAAACGGAGTGGCGGGCTTGAAAATATTGATCTCCCGCTCGAGGTAGTCGATGGACTCCTCTTCTGCGGGCTCATCTATTTCAGTCGACATCGATATTACCTCGTATCGGATTCAGTCCGGAACCATTGAACTCGCTGTGTGAAGTGCGCGGAGTATGTCAGCAGCGGGTCGAGTCGTCGAGGGCTCATATATTCGACGACCAGGACCGCACAGCGGCCGTGATACTCCGGGGTGGTCAAGACAACACGCGGCATGGAGCCGATGACATCTTGCTAATGCTATACCCGACGCCTTAGCGAAGGAGCGGTGGCCTCCGACGTTGCGATGACACGGATGTCATCGGCTCCATATCTGATGGGTGGGCCACTCAAGATGGCGGGAGCACTCCACAAATGGTCGTTTGGCGTAGATCCGCATCGAGTGGGACGGGATCAAATGGTTTCCGGATGTCCTTTCGGAAATCATTCGGAGAGTATCTTCTCGATGGCGTCTACTCGCTCTTGCTTACCGAGTTCGCGCCATTGTTGCAGGGATAGCCGAAAGCATTTTTTGGCCATTTCGCTTTGACCGGCCTCCAGTGCCATCTCGGCGCCCCACTGGCTGGTGCGCGCCAGGTCGGCATCGATGTATTTATGGCTCTCCATATATTTTTGGGCCTGATGGACGTGGTGAGCCAGCCCCTCCCAGTCAGCGCGGGCCGCAAAAACCGGCAATATGGCCATATATGCGACGGCGACATATCCCGGTCGGTCGGTATCGATCGCCTCGCTAAGGGCCAACTCCATCAAGGGACCGGATTCGATGAATTTGCCCTGCTCCATCATCGTCAAACCGAGGTTGATAAGCCCCACCAGATCCCTCTCGATCCCGATGCGGTGCAGCACGTTCAATGAGCGGCGATAATACTCCTCGGCGGCCGCAAAATCACCCTGAAAGCGATGGATTTCGCCCAGTGAATTGAGGCATTCGGCGATCCCCTCATGATTGCCGGCGGCCTCCGCCTGTTGTAGCGCCTGCTGAAGGAAATGGTTCGCCTCGGTGAAATTTTCCAGCCGCATATGCACCAGGCTGAGCCGAGACAGGGAAACGAAATGCCAGTTTCCGTCGTCTCGATCTCGAAAATGGCGCTCCGCCTGCCGAGCCAACTTCAGCGACTGTTCCAACTCTCCCGTAAAACACAGAAGTTGAGCGATGGAGGAGCGAGTCTTGACGATGTATTCATCGGCTTGTTCGGCTTCCTGAATCGCCAGGCCCCGGCGGGCGTATTGCAGGGCCTCGTCGATCTTCCCTCGCATGCGGGCGATCCCGGAGCGACGTACGAATACCAGCGACAGCGACAGCGGCCAGTCATGGGCTCGGCATAGCGGTTCGATGTCGTCGAGTAGAGCGACGGCATCATCGTATTTTTGTTGAGCGACCAACAACCGACACTTCGCAAGTCGTGCTTTGATGGTCCGCTGGTCCTCATCACCGATGCCGAGGCGCTGCGATGTGTGTTCATGCATCTTTACGAAGGCCTGTGCGGCATCGTACTCACCGGTGATGCGATATCGATGAATACTTCGGATCAGCGGCTCCAGCGCTCGCTCGTGTTCGCCGGCCGCCATCCAATGACGAGCCAGACGGGGCTGGGCGGCGTCCATTTCCCCGTACAGCGATTCCATCATCTGTCCGCAGTGGCGATGATGGCGGCGCAGGCGATTCGACTCCGCCGCAAGCCGCTCCAGACTCTCGCGAAGCGCGCCGTGGACAAAGAGCCAACGATTCTCTTCGAGTCGGGCCAGCGATTGGTCCACCAGCTTTTCCACCCATTGCGAATCGATGGTTAACCCGCCGCACTGGCACGCTTTTTTCCATTCCCGAAAGCGGACCTCCCGTCCCATTATGGCGGCAATCTCCAGAGCCTGGAGGGCGTCGCCTGCCGCTTCGTCGAGCGATTGATCGACGATCTTCTCGATGCGCTGTGTGAGCAACTGATGGATGGTCTCCGGCAGCGCCGCCTCGGCATCGGCGCGCAATCGAAAACCGCGGGGACCGATCTCCAAAATTCCACGCTCCACCCAATCCCCGACCAACTGAATCGCGAATAATGGATTGCCCGCCGTTCGCTCGGCGACTTCTGCTGCCAATTCGCTTTCCAGCCCCAACAGATCATGGATGAGTTCCCGGTGGTGGCGATCGCTGAGTGATTCGATGTCCAGCGTCTCCACCATCGCATGGTCTGCGATGGCCTCCAGGGTACGCTCCGCCAATGGATAGTCGTCGAGAAGATCGTCGCGTACGGTCATCACGACGAAGATCGGAAGTGCCTGCTCCGTCGGTGTTTGGAGCAAGAACCGGACGAATTCCAGCGTTTCATAGCCCCAGTGCACATCGTCGAGATGCAATAAGAGGGGGCGCGTTCGACATCGACGGGCGAGAAAACGCCGGAGGACCACATAGCGCTCGCGGGGAGTGCTGAATTGAATTCGGGCATCGGCCTCGTCGTAATTGGGATCTGCGCCTGGAGCAATGATCTCGGTCAATGCCATGCACTGATGCAAGTCGTCGGCATCAAGGGGGCCATCGTCGGCAAAATCGGCGCGCAACTGCTCGACGATGGCCTGGCGGTCGAGCCCGACGCATTGGAGGTCATTGGCGAGCATGGTGCTGATGCCGTCGGCGACGTTGGAGATGGGGCTGTGCGAGGCCTGGAGCACGTCGATGCTGCCCAACTCGTGGCCACGCTCGGCAAGCCAGGTGGCCAACCGGGTCTTTCCGATGCCCCGAGGGCCCTGCAATATGGTGACGTGCATCCGCTCTGTATGGCGGGCATCCGCCAGATTTTGCCACAACCGATCGCGCTCTCGCTCGCGCCCCACCAGGCGGATCTGCCGAAGCTCAAATAGACCCAACCCCACGCCGACGAGTTGAAGGGTCTCCGGAACCGGTTCGCCATAGCGCCAGGTGGTCGGTACGGGAGGTATCTCCACCTCCATCGCAGATGTGGGAAGCGCCGGCGGCCTGCCTTGTTCAATATGAAGCTGCTCCAAAAGATGGGTCGGTCCATCATCGATCATCACCGTTTGTTGGGCTTCGTCACCGTCGTCGTCGGTGGTGACCAGGGTGTAGACATCGGCCGCCGCGCCGGCGTCGAGTCTCGCCAGGGCAAACGCGGCGTCGGCGGCGCGGCGAAATCGATTCTGTGGCCGCTTTGCCAACAACCTCTTTACCCAGAGATCGAATCCGTCGGGGACCTCAAGCCGCGGTTCCATCGGCGGCACCGGCTCGTGGAGATGACCCCGCAGCACGTCCTCAATGGTATCGGCGACAAATGGAGCGGCCCCGGCAACCAGCCAGCGGGCCAGACATCCCAGAGCATAGAGATCGGTCCACGGGCCCTGCTGGCGGACCGAACCGGAGATCTGCTCCGGTGCCATATACTTCGGTGTCCCGGCGATGACTCGCTCCTCACCGGATTGCCCAGCGGAGATATTGATCGCCTGTGCGAGCCCGAAATCCGCCAATTTGAGCCGAATGTCGGCTTCGTCTTTCGAATCGAATTTGTCGGGATCGGATTCGTGCAGATCGGATTCGTGCAGATCGGAGACAAGGAGAATATTTCCGGGCTTTAGATCGCGGTGAATCAGTCCCCGGGCGTGCGAGTGGGCCAGTGCGTCGAGGATATGCATCAAGATCAATCGCACATGGCCCCAGCGCACCGCGCCGGGCACGACATCGCTGAGCGATGAGTT
>SKPJ01000566.1 GCA_007119595.1 Myxococcales bacterium | reverse complement strand
CGTCAGGTTCGGCGACGTCGTCGGGTTCGGCGACGTCCTCCGGTTCGGTGACATCGTTCGGTTCGGTGACATCGTTCGGTTCGGTGACATCGTTCGGTTCAGTGACATCGTCGAGTGTTTCAGCGTCGGAAATCGATCCAGAATCGACTGCTTCCAGAGGGTCAATATCGCGATGCAGCGCGTCGCATCCTACTCCTACGGTGGTGACCGTGATGAGCCCGATTACCAGATAGGCCAAGAGATGAGCATTGAACGATGTCATCGCGTTCTCCATCAAAATGAGCGGGTCCACCGAAGAACAGCACCTTCCGTACCCAGGGACTCGATTCGGAGGCGCGAATGAGCCTCGTCGGTGGCCGAAGACGGGGTTGTGGAGCCGGCGAGGTAGAGTTGATCGTAGGCGATGAGCGCAGCGCCGGCGACGCTCAATCCCAACCCGCTATATAAAAAGAATTTTCCCTTTGACTGACTGCTCTCGATATCTGTGGCGAGCTCGTCATAGCCCTGTTGATCTCCATCGGCCGCCAGTTGCTCCAGGGTCTGAAAGTCGTCATCGACGGAGGAGGCAATGCGCCCACCGACGATCATGGCGGTCAAGCCCACGGTTGCCGCACCGACACCGGCCCAGCCAAGTGCCGAGGGCATCCGGTCGTCTCTTCGGGAGGTTCTTTGCACCGAGGGCTGTTCTTCTGCAGCTTCCTTTGCCGCTTGTCTCTGCGCTTCTTCTTGGTTGGCGATTTCTCGCTCCAACTCCTCGATGCGTTGCTCGACGGCTTCGCGATTTTCGTAATCTTGGCGCCGTTCGAGAAAGTACTGATAACCCTGCAGGGCCGTCTCGGGCTCCTCGGCTTTGGCGGAGACGCGGGCGACGCTGAGCAAGAGATTCGAATGGGGAAAGATGGCATAGGCGCGACTGAATTTGTCCTGCGCTTCTTCGTAATGCCCTTCTTCTTCGGCTTCCAGAGCATCGCTCATCAAAGCGCTCAATTCAGCGGCTTCGTCGTCTTCGAGGTCGTCGCGCGACGGCTCCTCCATGCGAGCGTCACCCACGACGTCACCCGATGTCCACGGGCGTTCGGTATCCTCTGTCACCCCGGTGCTGGTGGATTCCTGTGCCTCGTCACCCGCCTCGGCAATGGCCGTGGGGGCGAAGGTGAAAAAGATGGAGATCGCGACGACAAAAAAGATTGTAGGGCGCCATCGCGTCGGAACTGAAAAACCGCGATGGGTTGCCATGGAACGTCGAGGCGCCATTGGTGATGTTGATGGTCGTTTCACAGTGCTCCCGCCCTGTCGAGCAATTGTTCGAGTTCGTCTGCTTCGTCGTCTGGCTCGTCCGTTTCTTCTGGGTCTTCTCGTCGGGTTGGCGGAGGCGCTGCAGCGCGCTCCTCCGGCGCCGCTCGCTGCTCTTCCATTTCCTCTTCCATTTCCTCTTCCATTTCCTCTTCGGACTCCTCATGAGCCAGAGCCTCTCGGAACGCCCGATCCAGATCCTCGTCTTGCGCCGGGTCTTCCCGGTGGGGATCGTCTTCATCGCTTCCGGAAAAGTCCATTTCGTCGGGTTCATCCTCGAATTCTGCTGACGTCTCATCCATCGCTTCGGTTCCGCCGCCGACCCCGGCAGTGCTCGGTCGAGCGCCCTGGTCGTCCGGTTCCCCATGGGAATCATCGCCTGTACTTGAAAGCTCGGCAACCGACGAATCACCGGTTGCATCAGAATCGGAGCCCAAACTCATGGCTACAATCCCTCCCACCAACACCAAACTACAGGCCGCGATCGCCGCAACAATCCAGCGTTTGTCGTCGAATACGGTCTTATTGCGGGTGTCTAGTCCGGCGTCGAGCACGTCGGGTTCGGCATTTGGATCATCGCCATCATCGATTTCGTCGGCCCCGCTTTTCTCCGCTTCGACTTCTGGTTCTTCACTTTGTTCATCGGAACTTTCGTCCTCGTCAATATTGGCGATCTCTGTGACCTCCGACTCGTCGACGTCGAAGGTCACGTTGTCGAGTGTTTCGATCTTGGGGCCCCCGTCTTTCTTGTCGCCCCCGTCTTTCTTGTCGCCCCCGTCTTTCTTGTCGCCCGCTTCATCGCTTTGCGACTCGACGTTGGTGGAGTCGTCGCCTTTCGGTTTCTCGGCGGCTCCTTTGTCCGCTGGAAGTGGCGGGGGGGTCGGGAAGTGTACCTTTGCCCCTCCCGTATCTTGCGAGTCCTCACTCACCATTTCGGCGCCAGCGTCCATCAGGTTGGCTACGACGTCGGAGGGCAGCGATTGTGCGGCATCGTCGTCGACTTCCTCGGCAGCGCGCAGCCAGGGCTTAAATGTCTCTTCGCAGGCCACACCGCTGGGATCGGCGACCGTGATTTCATCGACATCATGGGTGCTTCGAAGGGACTCGATCCGCTCTCGAACCAATCGGGCGCTCTCGATGCGCCGATGGGGTTTTTTGCGGACCAACTCCTGAAATAGGGCTTCCACATCATCGCCCAATTGACCGCCAAAATCGTGGCCCTCCGGAAGGCGCTCCGCGATCGACGGCGGAGGGGTGGAGACATGGTGAAACAGTATCTGGAGGTGATTGCCGAAAAAGGGTTTTTGGCCGGTCAACAACTCAAAGAACATAATGCCCAGAGAGTAGATGTCGGAGTGCCCACCGAGATCGCCCTCCAACACGTATTCCGGCGGGATATAGGCCATGGTGCCCGTGATATTTCCGGTCTGAGTGATATCCTGTTGGGTCTCGATGGGACGAGCAATGCCGAGGTCCAAGACTTTGGCCTGCAGAGTTCCATCGGAGATCACCGTAAGCCGCACGTTGCGCGGCTTTAAGTCACGGTGGATGATCCCCTTGTCATGGGCATCGGTGAGGGCTCCACAGACCTGGTATATCACTTCCAATGCGAGAGGTACGGTCACCCGCTGGCCCACCAGCAATTCATGAAGATCGATCCCCTCGATATACTCCATGGCAAAGAAGACCACACCGTATTCGTCGTCTTCTCCGAAATCGACGGGACTGACGATATTGGGATGGCGCAGCGACGAGGCGAGCTTGGCTTCGCGAAAAAAGCGATCGAATTCACTGCTGTTTTTGCTTCGGTCGGTCGCCGAGAGCACCTTGATGGCGACGTCGCGCCCGATGGGACGTTGAATGGCGCGATAGACGACGCCTGCGCCTCCGCTTCCCAATACGTTGGTGAGGCGAAAGCGATCGTTGATCAAATGACCGAGTAGGCGATCGTTTCCTTCGCCAACAACGCGCAGCTCCTCCCCGTCATCGGGACATTTCGACTCCTCTTCGGAGTCGAATCCACGACCGCATTTCGGACAATAATACGTCATCGATTGCTGAACTCGTTCAATAAGTTTGGGTGCTCGCGATGTCCAATACGGGGATACAATATAGTCCACCAGCCGGCACATAAAGGTAGAACAGAGGCTCGGTAGCCCAAAATGATAGTTAGTGCGAGAGCAAACACTAACATATTCGATGGAGAGGGCGAATGGTCTTTGGGCGATCCAGGTCTCAGCGATCGCCAGCCAGATCTGCAGTCTCCTTTCCGGCATTGACGACCTCGCCTGCAGCGGCGGCCGTGTCTCCGCCGACATAACCCGTGGCGCCGGCGACGGCGATATTTGCGGCGGCCATGGCGTAGGCGACGTTTTTGTCGCCATCGGCTTTGTCGATCAATGCGGGATCGACAAAACCGGCCTGGGCTGCTCCGCGGGCGATATCGGCATCCAGTTCAGCTCCGGCGATGCCAGGAACCTCCTGGGCTGCCGTGGTGGCCATCCCGGCGGCGACCGCGGCTCCCGTGCCCAATCCTCCGGTCAATACGGTGACGCCGATGCTGGCGGCCACACTGACCCCCGCGATTCCCACACCCTCCAGGAATTGACTGAACTCCGACTTTTCTGTGGCCTCCAAAAAAAGTTCCCCCAATTCGTTGGTATCGCCGGGCTCCATATTGGCCCCCATATCGGCGAGGACCTCGTCGCGAATCGGCGCCGTCGTGGGAT
>SKPJ01000583.1 GCA_007119595.1 Myxococcales bacterium | reverse complement strand
AGATCATCGATCAGACAAGGGCCGCTTCGACCCACGTTCAACAGGTCGCCTATCAGGCCATCGGAGAACGGGCTCGTCGCGATGGGGAACAGAATCGCTCCGTATCGACCATCGAGGAGGCCACCAGTCATAGAAGCGCTTCGATTCGCGGAGCAGCGGCCCGATCACTGGGCGAAATCGGTGGTGATGACGCATTGGAGATGTTGGCACAGATGATCGATGACGGCGATGCCGAAGTGCGCCGCCAGGTGGCCTTGGCGCTGGGTCAATTTTCCGGTGATCAACATGGCGATGCCCTGGTGGACTACCTCGATGATGATGACCCGACTGTAGTGGCGGCGGCCATCGATGCCATGGAGCAGCGCGAGGACCCTCGGCAAGCGGGGCGAATCAGAGACCTGGTCCGCCATGACAATCCCCAGATTCGCGCCAGTGCTTTGCGCGCCACGACCACATTTATCAATAAGGACGACGAGGATTCGGTGCGCCAGCACATGGGGCTTTTGAGCGGTGCCGTCAGCGATGATGCCGAGCATGTACAGATTGTGGCGCTCGCCCAATTGGGGCGTTTCGAGACCTCGATGGCGGTCACCAATATTGCCACACAGGTCGGTGCACAGGAGATCAACGTGCGACAGGCTGCAATCCGCGCCCTCGGCGATACCGGTCATCACGACGCCCGTCCCCTCATCGAGTCCGCCCTTCGCGATGAGGAGCCCTTGATTCGACGCGAGGCTGTCGAATCGTTGACCCGGCTGGCCGGCAGTGAAGCTCGCGCAGAATTGGAAGCCCGGATGGAAGAGGAAAGCGATCCGGAAGTGCGCGATTTCATCGAGAATCATCTCCAGCAAATTTGAGCATTCGGAAATGGGCCATACACTTAAACGGGCATCGATCCTGTCGATGTTGGTGGCGATCGCCTTCGCTTGTAGCAGCCAATCACCGACCAATGGCGCAACGGCTGAACAGGCGGCAGCTCCGGACTGTGACGCCGATGCCGATTGCGAATCCTATTATCGATGTATCGATGGGGAGTGCATGGTGCCTCCAGCGATGACCGGTGAACACAGCGACGATACGCCGGTGGTCCACCTCCACGATGATGCCGGCGAATTGCTCACATCATTTCATCTGGAATTGGCGGTGACCGAAGAGGAGCAGGCGCGGGGATTGATGTACCGTCCGGAGATGCTCGATGAGTGGGGGATGCTTTTCATCTACGAGCAGGAGCATCATCTTTCGTTCTGGATGAAGAATACGCTCATCCCGCTGGATATGATCTTTATCGACAATACGGGCACGGTTGTGGGTGTGGTACCGGAAGCAGAGCCCGAGACGCAGACCCCTCGACGAGTCGCCGCTCCGGCGCGTTATGTGCTCGAAATCAATGGCGGACTCGCCGAGGAATTCGGGATCGCCGGTGGAGCCACGATGAACCTTGAGAATGTCGATGCATCCCATCAACCTGATCATCAATGAGCTGGCTCCCACGAGGGCGCATCGCCTGTGCTGGGTGGTCGTCAACCTCGCGGCATTCATCCTTGCCTTCGTCCCCTTATTCAACCTGCTGGGATACGAATCAGCGGCCTTTTTCGGGGTCTTGTTGGGGCTGATCGTTACGGGTCTGACCGTATACACCGTGCGGAGCGGGCCTGTAAAAGCGCCGCTCGATGCCAGCCGAAGGCGGGCGCCGGCCTCCGATTTCGGACGCCTCGCGATGGCGCATCTAGCCCTGTCGGTGGGGCCGATGCTGATCTTGACACTCAATGGATTGCGAGTGCCCAATTGTGACTGGGGAGCCGGCTTCTTATTCTGGGCACTCATCGTTTTGCCGGCGATATTGCTCGGTCAGGCGGCGGCCTGGGTAGCGGTTTCCATCGTTCCGGAGCGAAGGATTGGAAGCTGGTTGGTGGCGTTTTCCTTTCCGATTGCCGATGGATTGGCGTTGATTCATCACCTGGCCATGCAGCCGCCCATCATCGGCCATCAGTGGTTTTTGGGGTATTTCGGGGGTTCAATTTACGATGAAGGGCTGGCCGTGCCGCTGAGCCTGATCGCCTATCGGGCCCTCCACATGCTCGCCATTATCGCCGTGGTGGCAGCCATTCAGGCCCTTTATGAGTTGCGCCGCCACCGGGTTGCCGGGTGGACGATCTTATTGGCATTGAGCGCCAGTATGGCGTTTGTCATCGGATTCGGTCAGCGCACACAGGCGGGGATCTCGATCGACCGCGACCATATCGTCGAGGAGCTGGGCGGAAGGGTGGAGACGGAGCATTTCGTGATCTATTACCCAAAGACGCGCCACAATCTCGATCGCCTCGACGAGATCATCGACGACCACGAATTTCGCTACCACCAGTTGCGGCGCTTTTTTGATGTCGATCCCGTCGCCGAGAGCGGACGTAAGGTGAGGAGTTTTGTCTACGGCAATCGGAATCAAAAGGGCCGGTTGATGGGGGGCAAAGATACGATGGTGGCCAAGCTGTGGCTGCACGAGATGCATATTCTCTGGAGCGGCCTCGGCGACCCGATGCTGACCCACGAGTTGGCACATATCTTTACCGAGCCCTTCGGTGGAGGTCCGTTGCGTCTGAGTATGCAGTGGGGCGTGGGGGTGAATATGGGGCTTGTGGAGGGAATCGCCACCGCCGCCGATTGGCGCTCGCGGGAGCTGACGCCGCACGAGGCTTCGGCGGCCATGCGTCAACTCGATATTGCCCCCGATCTTCGCCAGATTTTGGGGGCCCGAGGGTTTTGGAGCGAAGCGTCGGGGACGGCCTATACAGCGATGGGCTCATTTGTCCGTTATCTGGTCGACGAGAGAGGGATTGAGGCGTTCAAGACCGCCTATCCCCATGGTGATTTTGTCGCGGGATACGGTGTGGAAGTCGAGGAATTGATCTCCGATTGGGAGCAGTTCGTCGACACCATCGAGCTCAGCGAACGACAAATGGACGTCGCCCAGTACCGCTACGACCGCTCCAGTATCTTTGGACGAGATTGCGCCCGAGCCCTCGCCGAGGAGCGCGACCAGGCCCGTAGCGCCGCGGCAAGTGGAGCTCTGGGACGGGCCCGCAGCCATTATGAACGCTATCTTCGAGACGATCCGCACCATGAGAACGTGCTGCGGGCCTATGCCCGGGTATTGGCGGAGTTAGAGCTCATCGACGAAGCGCTCGAGGTGGTCGAAAACCGTCCCTCCGAAAAGTTGAGCGCCTCCGGTGAGGCTCGATTTCTCGATCTCAAAGGAGATCTGCTGTGGACGCGCGGCGATGAGCGGGACGCTGTAAAGGCATACGAACAGGCCCTTGATAAGGGGGTGTATGTCAACTGGGAGCGCTCCTTACACATGAAATCGATGCTCGCCCGCCGGGGGGAACAGCGGGGTCGACAAATTTTGGTCGACGGACTCGACGACATCGGCGTCATGGTGCGGCTGATGTCCTGGCGGTACGAAGATCCGCAAGACCCGGCGGCAGCATATCTGCTGGGGCGAAAATTGTGGCAGAGTCGCGATTACGAAAACGCCATCTCCCACCTTCAGTCGAGTCAGGGCAATATGGGGGCTGAGGTGCTGGACGCCGAAGCATCCCTGATGTTAGGTCACAGCTATTATGTGTTGGATCGACTCGACGAGTCCGAGGAGATCTGGAAAGAATTGGCTGACTCGTCGATTACGCGCTATCGCGAGGCAGCTCGACAGTGGCTGGACCGTCTGGAGTGGGCGCGTGGGAATAGCCACTGATGTGGGCCCGGTTATCAGGACCGTGCGTCGCCAATTCCCGGACTCGCACAGGGGTCAACGTGGACAATATAAGATCAGTGCAGGAGCAATCGATGAAGGTAGTTCGACGTCCCATATTTTGTATGATGGTAGTTGGTTTCGTCGTGGTGGCGATGGGTTGTTCCTCCAATCATTTGCGCAGCGATGATATCTATCCCGATACCTCGGAATTTCAGATCGACGAGGATTCCGAAATCGAGGATACCGATGAAGCGCGGGCTGTGCTGGATGTCCTTT
>SKPJ01000191.1 GCA_007119595.1 Myxococcales bacterium | reverse complement strand
AATCCCGAATCTGAGCAGGGCCGAGATGAAATCTTCGAGATCGATATTCGGCGAAACCGCAGGCGTAGCCGGAGGCTACTCCAAGTGTTAAGCCGATATCGAGATCGTGATTTCAGCCGGCCATTGCGAAATTCATGGGGTTTCCGGATGGGAACTAGTTCATGGAATCGCGAAACGGACGGGCTTTGGGATCGGGGATCGGCAACCCGCTGGCGACTTCATCGCGCTGCAAGTGAGTCAAATCGGCAGCCCGGGGATCGGTGAGCGACTCCATAAAGGCGATGAGGTCATCGATCTGATCATCGCTTAGCTCAGGCGTCAACAACGCCTGGGGAGACAGGGTTTTTTCGACGCGCGCCAACTGCTCTTCCCCGGTGTGAACCTGCCTTCGAAAGACCGGCCCCAGGTGAGTGGGCTCGTAGTTCCACAGACCTTCTACGGGGTCCATCTTGTGGCGAATGACGTCTTCCAGGGTTCCCAAACTTCCGTTGTGCATATAGGGACCGGTCAACTCCACGTTTCGCAAGGGGGGAGTGCGAAAGTGAAAGGCCTGATCGAGACCGACGTGACTGCGATGGGCGGCCCCCAGATCCATGTTGTCGAAGGGCTCCGGACCGCGGGTCATCGGTGGAACCGCCCAGTTATATATTTCCTGATCGGTGAACAGATCACCGCCGTGGCAGCTCGCACATCCCGCCTCCCCGTAAAATAGATTCCCACCTCGAATCTGGGCCGCCGTCAACGCCTGGTCGTCACCGCGCAAAAATTGATCCCAGGGACTTTCGGTGAGCGTGAAGCTGTCGATAATAAAGGCAGCAAGTCCGTTGGTGGCATGGGCCCAATGAAGATCCTCATCGATATCTTTTTCGGGATAGGCGGCCTGGAGGAGTTCGCGATATTCATCGATCGCCAAGATGCGATCGCGGAGGCGATTCCAGGTGCCCTCCAGGGAGTGATCGGCTACCGATCCGAGTTCATTGTGCTCGTCGAAGATGGTCCGGGAGCTATTGAATCCGCGCATCTCATCGCGATCTTGAGTGGGGAGCATATTCTGGGCCGCCAACAGGTTGTCTGCTTCGTCGGGCATGATCCGGTAGTGAAGATCGTCGATCTTAGCATAGGATGTGTCGAAAAATGCGACCCGACCATCATCGAGCAATTGGACTCGGGTATCCCAGAACATGGTGCGCCAATCCTCGTGGCCCCGATTGAATAGTTCCGGGGAGATTCGCGGCGTGAATCGATGCTGGGGGCCGGGTCGCCGGTCTCCGTTTTCATCGCGCACCGAAGCCGTCCCCGCAGACAGGGGAAATTCGTCGGCCGTGGCCTCGTCCATCTGGTGACAGAAGGCGCAATTGGCGTCTTTCGGCCCACTGAGGATGGGATCGAAGAAAAGATTGTGTCCCAATTCGACGAGGGCCTCGTCCTGGGGTTGTTCCTCGATCGCTTGCAGCCCGCGCTCTTCGACTTCGGTGCGAAGTGCTTGAAGCAACTCGTTATCAACCGGTTCGTCTGGTGTGGAGTCGACACTGGACTGAGGTTCGGATTCGCCGGCCTCTTCCTCGCCGTCTGTTTCGGATTGGCAACCGACGGCGAATAATAATAGTGCACCGTACAAGAGAGATTGAATCTTCATTTGGATGCTCCAGCCTCAGATAAATTGGGCCAATTTTATGGGAACGCTGCGCGTTCAATCATGGAAAACTACTCACATTGGGATCGTATCATTTTGTCTCGCGGCTCACTATATCAAAGACCAAAAACCAATGGAAATCGCCCCACCTTTTTTGCGTCGGCGTTTCCGGATGCCCTCTATTCTAGTACACGGCCACAGTGATTCTGAGCAGTTGACGCCGGTCCTGAACGACGATCTCTTTGCCGTCTGCACTCGACGATGCTAAGCCATCGCCTCGTTTCGACGGCTTCGACCTCATCGCCCAGTCCTCGGCCTCAATTAATCATCTCCACTGTGGCCGTGTACTAATTGATGTCGACCAATGAGGTCCCATCGTAGCTGCAAAAATTGCATTGGGGAGCGAATTGGACGCCACAATCGGGGCAGATGCGCCGCCGTTTTCCATGTCCGGTGGGAGGCAAAACAGTGAGTCGAGCGCTCAACTCGGGAAGAAGCAGCGTTCCGTCGACAGGGCACGTGGTCTCTTCCGGGGAGGCCAAATGACCGCATTGGCGACATCGATTGAAGGGAAATGCCGGGGTAATATGGCGGCGTCTTGTCGGGTCGAGCACGGTCAGTGACGGCTCGTCACATCCACATCCCTGCTCGATGTCCTCGCAGGATTCCCAGCCGCAATTTCGACAAATGCGAAACGAGACTGCATCCTCACCTGCTCGCTCATGGTCTCGATCGAGCTTTTGGCCATCGTCATAACAATACCGGGCGGTCAATTCGTAACGGCGCTCACAACGACTGCAAAATCGCCTCGGCAGATGGCGCCCCGGCTGCTTGTCGGAGGACGTGGAGGTGATTTCTCGCAATCGGCTGGTATCGAAGGGACAGATCTCGAAGACCCCGGGGAAGGTGCGATCACACTGGGGACATCGACGCGCTGGAAGCTCTCCGTCGGAGGAAAAGAATAGTTTTTCCGGGGCCATTTCGTCATCATCGGATGCCGGAGATCGCAAAAGCCCGCCCTCCAGAGTCGGCTGGCGCGGAGGGTCGACGGATTGTCCATCACTGGTCGCCGCTAGCTGACCCTGCTTGTGCGCACCTTGGTTATCGATCTGGGTTCCTCGCTCATAAAATTGCCATACCCACCACAGGGCGACGACAAAACCGATGAAGAGCACCACCGCCAACGCGATCTCGAGTTCGATGGAGGCCGTCGCCACGGGCTGGCTGGCCAATACCGGCGCGATGACCGACATCCCGGCGGCGATCGATGGGGAGCAAACGAGTTGAGAGCCGTTGGATTCGATCATAAGCGAGCCAGTTGCCGTCGGAAGAACCAGATCTAAATATAGCAACCACGACCGCCTGGAAAAAATGGCGTTTAAAACGGCGCTCCCCCTGGGGAATACGGCTGTTGCGTCACAGAATCACAAACTCGATCAGAAACGGGCGGTGACCCCGATGGTGGGCAAAAACGGGATCCCCCGAAGGGGTTGTTGTTCGGTGTAATCGTAATTGTATTGGATGCCCTCGGGGTTGGTGGCGTTATACACATTGGTGATGTCGAGATAGGCCGACATTTGCCAGGTATCGAAGACGAAGCGTCGATCCAGGCGTAGATCGAATTGATTGAACGTGGCCGACCGAATGGAGTTCGGGGCTCCACGGCGCGGTCGATACATATCGGCGTCGGCATCGAAGGCGGCCCCCACGATTGGAGTCTCCGGGTTTCCAGTAACAACGCGCAGGCGCCCGGAAATATCGAGATTCCAGGGAAGGCTGTAGCCGGCGACCAGGGTTAGAATATGGGTCTGATCGGTGTTGAAGAGATCCCACTGCCCGGTGTCGCGATTGAGTCTTTCCGAGCGACTCAAGGTATAACTTATCCATCCGAAAAATTGATTGCGCGGATAATGTCGCAACAAAATTTCCCAGCCATAGGCCCGACCCTGTCCCGCATTGTCGTAGATCAGGGGCCGACGCTGACCATCGTCATCAATGGTCTCTGCCGAAGTGGTGCTGACCAGGTCGGAGTTGGCGCGATAAAACAGGCTGGTATCCAATTCCAGATACTCTGTGGGCTGCCACTCGGCGCCCAACGCATAGTGTATGGCCCGCTCGAAGGTGAGATTGGGATTTCCCACCACTTCGTCGGCCTGACCGGGGATCGGGGGTTGGGTAAACAGGCCCACCCCTGCCTTGAGAACCAATTCGTCGGTCATGGCGAAACGAGTGGAAAAGCGCGGGGAGACCGAGGACTGACGAATATCCGAATAATAGTCGACGCGCAGTCCGGGGATGAGCATCCAGCGATCGAAGAGGCGGTATTGCAGTTCGGAGTACACAGCGGGCAAAAATTGCCAATCCGATCCCTGGCTGCGCAAGCCCTCATCGGGAATATT
>SKPJ01000530.1 GCA_007119595.1 Myxococcales bacterium | reverse complement strand
TCTCCTGTAGATCGGCGTTGATCTCATTGATATCCAGATCGAGGGCAGGGATCGTCAAGATGTCGTAGAGAATGTTGTTGGGTTGGTCATTACCGGTGAAATCGACGCAGCAATCTCCGTCGGCGATAGCGATTTCGTCGATATGGGTAGCCTCTCCCCATTCGTCAAAGTTGTGAGGGTCTTCACCGCATCTGTCGGGAGGTGGTGTATCGTCACAGGAGGGGAGAGTTTCGATACCACCGTTGTCATCATTGTGCTCGGCGTCGGGTTCTCCGCTATCTTGTTTATCTTGTCCGGTATCGGGTTTCGGATGGGGCGTGTCAGTGTCTTTGCCAGTGGTCGGCGTATCTGTGTCCGGCGTTGCGGGGTCGTTTCCGTCGTTTCTACCGACGTTCGGTCCGACGTCGGCATCATCGATGCTCGCGTCACTCGGCGGGGGATTGAAATCGGAGATGATATTACTACAGCTCATACCACTTAAAAAGACGCCGCCGCCATCGATGCAAAATTGTCCTTGGGCACAGTCGGCGTCCGTGGTGCATTCGTCGGAGGAGCAGCTGACAAAAAAGACCGCGATGGTCAGGACCAGGCCCAGCCGGTAGTCAGTACGAGTGAGCAACATGGAGGCCGAAAGAAGGGGTAGAGGGACAGGTCTTTGGGACCAAAGTAAGCCGATATGCTGTAACCAAAAGATACGTCTTGCCGGCTCGTAGGGCAATCCTCTCACTCGATGGGGTGCAACTCGATGACGATGGACTTGGAAGCAGGGGTGTGGCTTCGGTGGGCGTATTCATCGATCGGGACGAGGACATTGGCCTCCGGAAAGTAGGTGGCTGCGCTGCGGCGCGGCATGTCGTAGGCGACGACCTTAAAATCCGGTGCCACACGCTCCGTGCCGTCGTATCGGCTCACGAGATCGACGGGTTGACCTTCCGCAAGCCCTGCGTTTTCGATGTCCAGGGGATTGAGCATGACGACTCGGCGGGCGTTTTTGATACCCCGGTAGCGGTCATTGTCGGTGTAGATAGTGGTGTTGAATTGGTCATGGCTGCGAATGGTCATCATCAAGTACTGACCATCGTCGAGTTCATGCTCCGGGATGGGATGGACCGTGAATTTGGCGTCTCCCGTGTCGGTCTCAAAGTCGCCTTCCCGCGCCGGGTTGGGGAGGGCGAATCCACCGGGTTTTCGCACCCGTTTGTTATAAAACTCAAACCCATCGATGACGTCTTCGATGAGGTCGCGGATTGTGTCGTAGTCGGCGATCAACTCGCTCCAGGGGATCTTGGAGTCGTCGCCGAGTGTAGCGTTCGCCATGCCGGCGACAATGGCGGGTTCGCTCAAGAGATGATCCGACGCGGGGGGGAGTTTACCTCGAGAGCGGTGAACGATGCCCATCGAATTCTCCACGGTGACGAATTGGCGTCCGCCGGCCTGCTCGTCGATTTCAGTGCGGCCCAGACAGGGCAGAATCAGGGCCCGATCTCCGGTGACCAGGTGACCGCGATTGAGTTTCGTGGAGATCTGAACGGTGAGCCGGCAATTCTCGAGCGCTTCGGCGCTAAAATCGGTATCCGGCGTGGCGGAGAGGAAATTTCCCCCCAACCCGACGAAGACTTTGGCATCTCCTGATTTCATGGCTTTCAGGGCATGGACCGTATCGTAGCCGTGTTCTCGCGGTGCTTCGAAGCCGAAGGTCGACTCCAATCGGTCGAGAAACTCATCGGTCGGCCGGTCCCAGATACCGACGGTGCGATCGCCCTGCACGTTGGAGTGGCCGCGAACCGGACAGGCACCGGCCCCAGGCCTTCCGATCTGGCCGCCCATCAATAAGAAGTTGACCACCTCCTGGATATTGGCGACCCCGTTTTTGTGCTGTGTAAGGCCCATGGCCCAGCAACAGATCATGCGATCGGCGTCGATGGCGATGTCGGCGGCCTTTCGAATCTCATCGCGTTCGATGCCGCTGGATTCGACGATTTTCTCCCAACTCGTATGTCGAAGGTCGTCGGCGAATTCATCGAAGCCACTCGTCCTTTCGTCGATGAATTTCTGATTCAGGACCTCGCCGGGCCGCCGTTCTTCTTCCTCGAGCATCTGCTTCATAATGCCCTTGAGAAGCGCCACGTCTCCGTTGATTCGAACCTGCAAAAAGAGGCTCGACAGCGGGGTTCCGGAGCCGATCCATCCGCCGACCTCCTGGGGGTTTTTAAAGCGGCTAAGGCCGGTCTCCCGCAGGGGGTTGATGCTGACGATGGTGGCGCCGTTTCGGGCCGCTTTTTGGAGCGCTGACATCATTCTCGGATGATTGGTGCCCGGGTTCTGGCCGATGACGAAGATGGCGTCGGTGCGCTCGAAGTCCTCGAGCAGCACGGTTCCCTTTCCGACGCCGATGACCTCGCTGAGACCGACGCCGCTCGACTCGTGGCACATATTGGAGCAGTCGGGCAGATTGTTGGTTCCGAATTCGCGCACGAAGAGCTGGTATAAAAAAGCGGCCTCGTTGCTGGTGCGGCCCGAGGTATAAAAGATGGCCTCGTCCGGCGAGTTGAGCGCCCGGAGTTCATCGGCGATCAGTGAAAAGGCGTCGTCCCAGGAGATCGCCTCGTAGTGCTCGCTTTGCTCGCGGCGCACCATCGGATGGGTCAGCCGGCCCTGAGCATTGAGCCATCGCCCCGATTTTTTCATCAAGTCCGAAAGGGAGTGTTGCTCGAGAAATTCGGGTTCCACCACCTTTGTCGTGGCCTCGTCGGCGACGGCTTTGGCCCCGTTTTCGCAAAACTCGGCGGTGGCCCGTTTTTGGGGATCCGGCCAGGCGCAACCGGGACAGTCAAACCCGTCGAGCTTATTGAGTTGCAGCAAGGTCTTCGCTCCCCGAATCAGTCCCATCTGACGTCGGGCGTGCTGCATGGTCGCTTTGACGGCCGGTACACCTCCGGCCACGTTCGAAGGCTCGGTGACCTCCAGGTTTTCTTCATCGTTTCGAACGATTGGTTCGGGCCGTTCGTCCTCTGTCATCAAGGGTTACTCCATTTTAGAAGCGGTCAATTCGCTGGGGATGAGAATAGACGTTGAAGCGCGTTTTTTTTGCAAAGCCGATCAATGTGATTCCGAAGTGGTCGGCGAGGTCGACGGACAGGCTCGAGGGAGCTCCCACGGCAACGACCACCGGGATCTGTGCCCGCAGTGCCTTTTGAAGCAACTCAAAACTGGCACGGCCGCTCAATACGGCGATGGAGCGCGTCAGTGGAAGCTGTCCGTCGAGCAGGCGGGCGCCGACGAGCTTGTCCATCGCGTTGTGGCGTCCTACGTCTTCGTGCACGGTCAATAGCGTGCCACGGTCGTCGAAGAGTCCTGCGGCGTGGATTCCTCCGGTGCGCTCGAAAATTGGCTGGTGTCGGCGCAGTCGGTCCGGAAGCTCTGTGACGGTACTCGCCGAGAGGGTGAAGTCGTGGGGATCGAGCACCGGAGCATCGCCGATCTCCAACGCCTCCAGTGAGGCCTTGCCGCAGACCCCGCAACTGGACGTCGTATAAAAGTTTCGCTGAACACTGGCCATGTCCACGTCGACCCCGGGAGCTATGGCGACACGGATAATATTTGTGAACGCGCTTTCGCTATTTGCTTCGTTATCAGAGCAATACTCGATGTTGTCGATGTCATCGACACCGGAGATGATCGATTCCCCGAAGAGAAAGCCACAGGCCAACTCCTCGTCGTCGTCGCCGGGGGTACGCATGGTCACTGAGATGCTTCGCTGCGCCGGCTTTCCCAACAGTGTAAAGCCGAGCCGAATCTCCAGCGGTTCCTCGACGGTGACTTCGTCGAGGTGTGATTGTTGTGCTGCAGTGGAGCGCTCGACCTGGACGACCTCGACGTCGTCCGTCGGGGTCGGTGCCTGGTTGACGTGGACTCGTTTGAAATCGATGGACATCGTCGAATGGCTCCGTGGAAACGTGAGCCCTACCGTAACAGAGCGCTGCGCGGGTGTGCAGCGGCGAAGCGATCCAGGGTGTGATCGGTTTTAGTCGGTAGAGAT
>SKPJ01000316.1 GCA_007119595.1 Myxococcales bacterium | reverse complement strand
TGGTTGCAGCCTATATTATCGCCACGGATCTGCGAATCTGGATCGTCGACGAAGTGCAAATGGCGATCGCGTCGTTGGTGCTGGTTCCCCTTCTCACCGGGGCAATGCATCAGTGGCGCTGGGATCGGGGAGCCTGGAATTTCGGAATGCCCGTTGCCGCACTGGCCATTGCGGTGGGGTGTTTTGCGGTGGCGCCGTCGTGGGCGACGTCCACGCCGGAGATGCGATCGGTGACGTTTCGCGATGCGCCACTCGTTTCATCGATTGCCGCCAGCTTTATCCACGTCGGCACCGAGCATGATTCGATCTATGCCTATGAGGGGTGCGATGATGAGGAGGAGGATTGTTTCGAGGAAGAAGTAGAGGAGATCACGCCGGTGACCTCGTCACAACATCCGGCACGGCGGGCCACGGCGCGTGCCGTACGGGCTGGCAATCGGGCCCAGATCAATACCTTCGAATCCATCCCCGATCCGCCGAAGAATATCGTCTTTTTGCTCATCGATACGCTGCGTCAAGATCATATGGGCTATGCGGGCTACGAGCGCGATACGACCCCGAATATCGATGCTGTTGCCGAAGACGCCGTGGTATTCAATGATGCCTACGCGACGTCACCACATACGCCGCGGACCATGCCGCCCATCTTCTTTGGTCGCTATGCCAGCAATATACGTTGGGTTCTTCCCAATACGAATTTCCCACGGGTGCGTCCGGAAAACCTCAGTCTGTTCGAGGTACTCCAGGAACATGGATGGAAGAATATCGCCAAGATGAGTCATTTTTATTTTAGGGAGCGTCGAGGCCTCAATCAGGGATTTGATGTGTGGGATAACGAGGGGCACAAAGAGCTCGAGGACTCCCACGACGATATTGCCACCCCGCGGATCTGGGAGAAGGTCGAACCCACTCTCGAGGCGCTGGGCGAAGAGCATCGGACGAAGGGCGCAGACGCCCAGCCGTTTTCGATATTCATCCATTTTTTCGATCCTCATGCTCGCTACAATCACCACGACGAATTCAGCTTTGATCGGGGCAATACCAACCGGGAGCGGTTGATCGCGAATTACGATTCCGAAATTGCCCACGCCGACTACTATGCCGGTCGCCTGATCGAAAAGCTCAGGGAGGAAGAGCTATACGACGATGTCATTTTCGTGCTCACCTCCGATCACGGCGAGGCGTTCAACGAGCACGGTAGTTATTTTCACGGCCACGATCTGTACAATACGGTGCTCAACGTACCGATGTTGATCCGGGTTCCGGGGTGGTTCTCGTTGCAAGTCGATGGCCCGGTGTCGGTGATCGATATTGCCCCCACCTTGCTCGATCTGGTGGACGTGGGGGTGCCGGAGCAATTTGAGGGCGAGGCGTTGACCGATACCCTATTGGGTCGCAGCGAGGTGCCGGATCGGCCGGTCTTCGGAGAGTTATTGCCCTATACCGCGCTCGACCGGCATCACCGGGCAGTCATTTACGGCGATGAGAAGTTGATCGTCGACTTTTCGCTCGATCTGGAGGAGTTTTACGATTTATCGGTCGATCCAATGGAGCAGAATAACCTGATCGATGAGCGCGCCGCGGATGCAGCCAAATTGCGCGAGATGCTCGATGAGTTCATGCAATAAGCCGTAGTGGTCGAAGCGTCATTTGAGTCGTTTCAAAGAATGTGGAGTAGAGATCATGAAAAGAGCAATGCGTTGGACGTGGGCGGTGATCATCGGTGCGGGATTGGTCGCTGCCGGGTGGAGTGCGGCATGGGCCGATGACGGAGAAGTATACGACTGGCCCTCGAGTGATGCACCGGTATTGGTGGCGAACGATTCCGGCGTCATCCTCATCGGCAAGAACGCAGAGCCGATGCGCGCGTTTTCGTGGAACGGGAATGATGGCGACCACGATCAGGCCCTGCGATTGACCGATATGTCGGGAGACGGCACACCGCAGATCGTGGGATCTGGAACACCCTCCTTTGTGCTCAGCAGCAGCGGGGAGCCGACATTTTCCTTTCAGGACGGATGCCGACAGGTAGTGATCGCCGATATCGTTCAGGGGACGACCCGTGACTTTGTGTGCGTGGAGAGCCAAAAGATCTCGGTGTACACCGACCGCGGCCGTTTTGCGTGGTCCATCGAGCCCGGCAGAAATATCGACTGGTGTCGAGGTGGCGATCTGACCGGCGATACCCGCGACGATCTGGAGTGCAAGATTCGCGGCGCCGAGCAATACCTGCGCCTCGGCTCCGAGGGAAGCGTGCTCGCAAGCAGCGCCGAGACCGCGAATCTGGAAGGGGCTACGGAGTCGCTCGATTCGCCGACTCCGTCGACCGAGGATTTTTGGACCGAGGCTGGCACCTATGATCTCGACGGCGATGGCGAAAAAAATGCCACGGTGGTGATCGAGGACAATACTCTGATCATCCGGGTTCCCGGCGAGGAAGGCGATGAGGAGCTCATCCGCCAAACGCTGCGGGGCACTCCGCAGGGAGCAGTGCTCAAAGATCTCGATGGCGAGGGAGGCCAAGAGCTCGTTTTGCTCACGGATAGTCGGATCTATATCGTCACCGACGGAGGGCAGAGCGTGGCTGACTTCGGTGCCAACGCCGGACGCTACAGCCGGGTGCCCTTTGCCGATCTGCATAGCGTATATGCCAATGGTTTCGGCGAGGCCAACGACGATGCACGAGAGGCCGTAAAGGGCGTGCAAGACGAGATGGCTCAGTGTTACGGAACTCGATTGCGGCAAGCACCCTACGTCGGAAGTGGTCGTCTGATCATGCAGGCCATCGTCAACGAAGACGGCTCGGTGGAGACGGTACAAAAACGCCATTCCGGAGTGGGAGACGATCAGGTCGAGGATTGCGCCGCCGATTCGCTGCGGGGAGTCAGTTTTCCCTCTACCGAAGAAGGGCAGGCATCGGTGAATGTAAATGTCATATTTACCTTTCGCGACAACGAGGGATGAAAAAATGGCTGATCGAGAGATTCGAGCGCCCCGGGGAACGGAGCTTCGCTGCAAGGGATGGGTGCAGGAGGCGGCCCTTCGAATGCTGATGAACAATCTCGACCCCGAGGTTGCCGAGGACCCCGAAAACCTCGTCGTCTATGGCGGGAGTGGGCGCGCTGCGCGCTCGTGGGAGGCTTTCGATCAGATTGTGTCCGCCCTCGAGGGGTTGGAAAATGACGAGACCTTGCTGGTCCAGTCCGGAAAACCAGTGGCCGTATTTCCCTCCCACGAGGATGCTCCGCGGGTACTGATTGCCAACTCCAATCTGGTGGGAAAGTGGGCGAATTGGGAGCATTTTCGGGAGCTCGAAAAAAAGGGGCTGATGATGTACGGCCAGATGACGGCCGGAAGTTGGATTTACATCGGGACCCAGGGGATTTTACAGGGTACCTACGAGACCTTTGCCGCGGCGGCGCGCCAACAATTTGACGGCGACCTGCATGGCCGCTTCGTATTGAGCGCCGGACTCGGCGGAATGGGGGGCGCCCAGCCACTGGCGGCGACCATGAATGGCGCCGCCTTTTTGGGGGTCGAGGTCGACAAAAAGCGCATCGAGCGACGGTTAAAGGACGGCTATTGCGATCGGCTCACCGAAGATCTCGACCAGGCACTGCAGTGGGTGGAATCGGCCCGAGCATCGAAGACGCCGCTCAGTGTGGGGCTGGTGGGCAATGCCGCAGAGGTATATCCCGAAATCCTGCGGCGCGGAATCGTCCCCGATGTGGTCACCGATCAGACCAGTGCTCATGATCCGGTCGACGGCTACGTAGCCCCGGGGATGACGTTGCAGGAGGTGGCGACGATGCGCCGCGACGATCCCGACGCTTACCAGGAGTTGGCGCTCGACGGTATGGCGCGCCATGTGGAGGCGATGGTCGGGTTTTTGGATGCCGGATCGGTGGTCTTCGATTACGGAAATAATATTCGTCAATTTGCCAGCGATCGGGGAGTGGAACGGGCCTTCGATTTTCCGGGCTTTGTTCCGGCCTTTATTCGGCCCCTGTTCTGCGAGGGTTCCGGACCCTTTCGGTGGGTTG
>SKPJ01000458.1 GCA_007119595.1 Myxococcales bacterium | reverse complement strand
GATTCCTCGGATGACGATTTCGACTTCGACCTCGAGCCCGCATCCTCCGATTCCTCGAACGACGATTTCGACTTCGACCTCGAGCCCGTATCCTCCGGTGGGCCTGAAGAAAACGCGTCGTCATCCCTCGATTCCTCGGTGGACGAGAAAATGGGCTACGCTTCACCACCGAGTGACGATTCCTTCTTTCCCCCCCCGATTTCCGAAGGAACTCCGACCGAAGATGATAAAAAGCAACGCACTCCCACCCCGTCTCCCTTTCCGGAGAGTCCCTCAGTAGCCCAACGTCCGACTACTCAGCGTCCGGACCTGTCCGCCTCGATGGATTCAGAGCCGTCGCCTGGCATATCTTCCAACGAACGCCGCAATCAACCGACACCATTGATTCAAGACGCCGATGTCGACACTCTGCGGCAATCACAAGCCACTCCCCCCAAGGGCGTAACTCCGGTTCCAGAAGAGGCGAAGACGCCATTTCCCGGTGACGCTCCTTCGTCCAACGAAAATATGGCACTTCCGGAGGACGAACTCCTAGCGCTCGGTGAAGAACTGTCATCGGGCTCCCGTAGTCACTCCGCTTCATCGACTCCACGTCAACGTTCGCAGAGCAGCAGCGGTGACGACGCTAACAAGCCGAGCTATCGCGGAGAACCGATGATCCGCGAACTCGGCGACGAACCGACCTCCGACCGGCAACCCGGCGGTGAAGTTCCAACGGGGCGTTTTCCTGTCCAGGAAGGCGGTCGTGAGGAAACCAACCCCTTCGCCCAGGAGGTCCCGACGGGAGTCCAGAACGAGCCCGCCGGTACTGAGCCATCCTTCGTACTCGAAGAGGTGGAGCACTCCGAGCCCGAACCAGAAAATCCACAGCAAGCGGCCACAAGGGCACTGGACCGGGCACGCTCGCTGTACGAAGAAGGGGCGTTCGAGGATGCGATAGACCTCGTCGACGACGTCTTAGAAGTGGATGAATCTTCCGACCGAGCCATCGAGCTACGGGAACTTCTGGAGGGTGAACTCGAGCGAGCCAAGGCCAATCGCCTCGGCTCTCTTTCCTCAACTCCGACGTTGGCGATCTCCATGGGCGAGATGGCGGACCTCGATATCGACCACCGCGCCGGATTTCTGCTCAGTCAAATCGACGGGATGCTCACCTTTGAGGATATCCTCGATATGAGTGCCATGTCGCGCTTGGAGACCTTGACGCTACTCGCCGATCTATTTGAACAAGAGATCATCTCCGTGGAGTGACCTCCAAGAGATCTGGACCTGTTTGGAATAGCCCCGATATAGCCGATCAGGTCAACAAGAAGACCTGCGACGGATCATTGCCCATATCCTCGATTTCAATGGATCGAGCGATCTCGATATTTTGATATTGCTCCTCTGAAAGATCGATGACCATCGCATTGTTGTGGTCCATCAATCGCACGGCCGGCCGTTGTGGATCGGCGCTGGGGTCGGGTGTTCGAATCACCACCGCCCGTTCTCCCGAGGTCAATTCCACGGTCGTTCCCACCGGATACAATCCCAGCGTGGATACCAACAGATCGACGAGATGTGGGTCGAATACATCACCGGCTCGACTCTTGACGTACTGAATCGCCAGGTCCGGCCGCCGCGCTTTATAGCCCTGCAGTCCCTGAATGAGCAGGTCATAGGTTCGGCACAGATCCATGATTCGACTCACCAAATGGAGGTGGCGTTTTTTGCGATAAAATGGCCTGCCCACCTCCTCTTCATAGGGACATCCACGCTCATAGGTGAGCAGAATTCGCAGCGTGGAGACGACATCGCCGCCGAGGTGTTCGAGCATCTGAGCTACATCACGCATATTTGCAGAAAATTGCCGATGGGTATCCAATCCCGGATCGCGGTCGCGGTGTCCCACTGAAATTCCCACCAATCGATCGATATCCTGATAGATGGCAGTCATCCCGATATAGGCCACCGTCTGTTGTTCCAGCCCTAAGCGATCGGCCAGCAGCATCGCGTAGATGGCGGTATTGACGGAATGGGAGCTCACATCTGGTGCAACCAGGCGCATCGGCAACAGACCGAGGATCGTAAAATCCTCATCGACCAATAGTTCTGAGATGGTCTGCAGAATCCTACGCACCACACCGGTCGGCACATCGGGGCTGTTCTGCTCTCGAACCTGCTCGTGCATATTCTGTACTTTGACCAGACCTCGGATGTAGATATGAGCGACGTACATCGCCTTGTTGACCCGAGCCACGGCCTCCATGATCGTCTGGCTCGGCTCTCCGTGATTCAGGTCGATATTGGGGATCTCAACGTGCTCCATTCCCTGTTGTTCGGTGCGGCGATCGGCCGCCTCGTTGAGTGCACGTAGAAACTCGACCAACTGCTCCGGCGTCATAGCGGCGTCAAAGGCGATCCCACGGATATGGGCCGCCTCGAAAATGCCATGCAACTCAGCGAGACGCTCCTGCTCGCGCCGTCGCAGGCGCAAGGTCTCACCGTTGACACTGCACAATTCGCCTCGGATGGTGACCGAGATCACACCGGTATCAACCTGGCGCACACTCTTTTGAAAGGAGGGCATAAATTCTTCGATCGCCTCGTGCGTCTGATTGTGATCGACGCTGTAGATGGAGGCGACTTTCAATATTCGATACAGGCTGTCGATGAAATATCGACCAAATTCCTGCATATCGATATCGTCTTGACCGAGACCTCCCGGCATTTGCGACTGTGGCGCGCCCGTATCGGGTTCGCCTTGCTGTGTCGATTGATCACTCATGGAAACAGTCCTGGATAGTCTTCATCATCGGTCCAACAACTCGACGATCTCCTTGCAGGTCGAACGAATCCTACCGGCGACCAACCAATCACCGGCCACCGACTCCAGCAATTCGATGATCGCCGGTGTCGGGACCTTGATCAGTGCCTGAACAATCTTGACGGCCAATTCCTTTTCGGCGTCGCTGACCATTCCGCGGCGCTTGACCAGCTCTTCAAGTCGTTTCACGGCCTTCGTCCTACCCTTTGTTACAAATACACTGACCAAGGTGGCGACCTCGTCGTCGGGCCGCTTGGCGAGTTTGGGAGTAAATAGGGGCTCGAGCACCCGATAGACATGCTGCGGTGCCGACTCCCCGAGACTGGTGACTGCTTCGATGCGCAGCTCCGAATTCGAGCCCCTGATCAACGGCACGAGGTGATCTCGTATCTCCGTCGGGTCCTCCCAGGTTCCCCGCAGGGCTCGGAGAGCCTTAAGCTTTAGCCCCGCCTCGACCTGCATGGAGAGCAGATCGACGAGAATGGGTCGAGATTCCGGCATTTTTCTGGTCACAATCTGGACCAAGGGCCCGGCCTTGTCGCCCGGCAATTTTGGCAACGCCTCCTCGACAAATCCCAATCCATAACGGGCCTGCTTACGCAGATAGCGAATCACATCCTGCCGCGCTTCCTCTTCGAGCTCCCAGGCCAATAGTTCTGCCAACGCCGTCGACGCCTGATTCAGCTTCAGTGCATCGAACATCTGTAAAATGGCTCGGCGCCCCGATTTATCGGACTGAGACAATTGCTTGACCAGCAGGTGAATCCGCCGCTCGGAGAAGCACTCTCGCACAACCTCTTTGAGTTCGCCGGCCACCGAGGGTTGAAATTTATCGCGCCACTGATGAATGAGTTTTAGAAACGATAGGGCCTCCCAGGGCTCATTCGTCTCCAGCAACTCTCCCATCACCTGGCCGATCTGCTCGACGGCTCCCCGGCGCAGCTTTCGCCTAGGCTTCGCCCCCAGAACGGCCGACAACACCTCGCCCTGCCGATGTTCGAGTTCATGGTGTTCGCGAAATCCCTGCCTCAATTTTCCCAGATGCTGTTGCGCCTCTTCACTGAGCGCCAAAAAATTGCGGGAGCCAACCTCGAGTTTCGTCTGTCGCGCCGATCGGTTCTGCAGGCGAATCTCGAAATCGCCCTCCATCATCTCATCGTCATCACCACCGGTGTCCCAGTCATCTTCGGCAAAGGCTTCACCGAAGAGATCGTCCACCATATCTTGCTCTTCCGGTGTATCTCGATCCTTCATATCGAGTCCCGCCAGCCGAGCCAAGGACTCATCGATGGCCTCCCAGTGAATATTGCGAAATCCGGCGTCAAATAGCAGCGAGACTGCATCCTGATTGAGGTTGCGCTCATCGATGAGTTCGTTGAGCACTTCCACAAAGCGCTGCAGCTCTTCACTGGTCACGCCGGCCAAGATATGGAGCAGATAAAGCCCGTCTCGATTCAGGGCAAAGCAATAATCCTTCGGCTCTTCGGTTTCCCACACCACCTCAGCGGTGCCATATAGATGCATCCAGTGGGGATAGATCTCGACGGTCAACCGATCGGTAAATTCGAATAGCTCGTAAAAGACCTGGTTGAGTTCCTCGACGCCCTCCTCGACCATGGGGTGGCCCGGGGGATATCCGGTCATAAGTTGGGTCACCCGTTCGATCTGAGCAAAGGACCGTCTCGCAAGTCGCAGTTCTTCTTTCTTCTCCGGTGACAAGACGTCGGCGAAGACTTCCTCTTGCTGTTCTGCGTTTTTTTCTGGGCTACCGTCCATCGAAGTCTCCCGTTAACCACTGCCGTCGACCAAACGGATCGAGTCGCAATATTTGACATTTCCCCGCGACAAGCGCTACTGCCATCGAGTACCAGCGGCGCTGAATTGACCTGAAGTTAACATATCATTTCGCCCCGGCGAATGCCCGATGACCAACGAGTCCTCAAACTCTTTTCGCCGCCTTATCTACGGGCTTCTCCTGGGAGTATTGGTATACGCCCTATTTGCACTGGCCGCCGATGCCGGTGAATTGCTTCGTCACCTCGACCGAGTTCCTGTCATCGTCATCATCGGTGCCTGCGGACTGTCCTCGATCAATTATGGCCTGCGATTTCTAAAATGGCACGCCTATCTCCATTTGCTCGGGATACGAATCGGACTGGGCCACAGTCTGCTGGTTTTTCTGGCCGGCCTGATCATGGCCATCTCTCCCGGAAAGGTCGGTGAGGTCATCAAAAGTGTCTTGCTGAAACGATCTCGCGATATCTCAATTGCTCGCACAGCTCCGATCGTCGTCGCCGAACGCCTCACGGATCTACTGGGGTTATTCGTGCTGGCAGGCCTTGGAATTATCGTCTTTCAGTACGGCGTCGTCGCCTTCGCTTTGACCCTGGTGGGGATCTTCATATTACTCGCCGTACTGCAATCTCCTTCCCTCATCGAGGCACTACTCGATCTCATCGAAAAGCTGCCGTTTATCGGGCGCTATCGAAGCGATCTCGACCGTGCATATAGCTCCACGCAGACGCTGCTTCGATGGCGTCCCTTGAGCGCGGCCACGATTCTCAGCGCCATCGCCTGGTCGATGGAGGCCTTTGCTTTTGCCTGGATATTACATCACCTCGGTGTATCCAGTCCGCTGCTCTTTGAGGCATTCTTCGTCTTTTCCACCTCCACCCTCTTGGGAGCATTGAGTTTTTTACCGGGTGGCCTGGGAGTCACCGAGGGGAGCATGGCGGGGTTGCTGGTCTGGCTAGAGCTCTTTGACAATCTCAGCCCTGCATTGGCAGCGACATATTTGATCCGCTTTACCACCCTATGGTTCGGCGTTATTGTCGGGATTCTATCATTTCTGCTATACGAAAGGTCTCAACGTCGGCTTGAGGAGGATAATCCCCCCCAGCCGACAACGACTGCTGATGAATGATTACTGAGCATGGTGGAGAACCCCAATGGCTTCCGCACTCAAGGATTGCGTCCACTGCAACGAAGAGTTTCTCGTAAAATTTCGTTATCAAATTGAGCAAGACGGTGGAACGACCAACTACTACTGCAGCCAGCAGTGTCGCCAAAAAACGACCGAACAGCGCGGCGAATGCCAATGTGATGCATGCGGCAATTATTTTACGCCCACCTATGCCTACCAACGGGTTGAGCAGGGAGACTCCACCCGGCATTTCTGCTCCATGGAATGCCGACGCCCGGCGGTTCAGGAGTTTCGAGCCAAGCGCGTTCACAATCAACGCGGCCCAATGCGGATCGCCGTGCTCAATCAAAAGGGTGGTACGGGAAAGACAACGACCACTGTCTCGTTGGGGGTCGGTCTGGCGACAGCGGGCTACCGGGTATTAATCATCGACGTCGATAGCCAGGGACATGTGGGTGTAAGCCTCGGCGTAGAAGGCGAAAAATCCCTGTATCATTTGATGATTGAAAATCAGCCTCTGGAGGCATGTACAGTGACCGCCAGACCCAATCTCGACGTGTTGCCCGGTGACGAAACACTGGCATCGGCGGAGATTTTCTTGGCCCGCCAATCCGAAAACCGCGACAAGAACTTGCGCCGTGTGCTGGCTGACAATCGCAAGTACGACTTTATCTTACTCGATTGTGGGCCGAGTTTGTCGTTGCTGAATATGAATGCCCTGACCTTTGCCGACCATCTCATCGTTCCAGTTTCGTGTGACTTTCTCAGTCTCATCGGGGTTAAGCAGGTCCTCAAGACCATCAAGAATATCAACAAAGTCTTGCTCCACCCCATCAGCATTTTAGGCATTTTGCCCACCTTCTACGATATGCGAAACAATATCAGCGATGAGTCGATCAAGACGCTAAAGGGATATTTTCACGACAAAGTGCTACCTCCGATCCGCGTCAACACACGACTTAAAGAAGCTCCACGCCACCAAAAGGCGATCTTCGAATACGCTCCCAAAAGCCGCGGGGCCTCCGATTACCAGCAACTCGTCGATTGGGTTGTAGACAAACATCAACAACGCACCCAGGCCTCGGCCTGATTCATGCCGACAACCGATTTGGGTCTGCGAGCCGCTGTGCCCGATCCTGCTTGCCCCACTATCTCGTCATCCGTACAATCGAGCTCAATCCTCGCTGACTTTAGGATCGCGCTCCCCACTCTTGTCCTGGGCTTGATTGGGAGCGGGTATCCTCTGGTTCCACTTCGGTCGCTTCCCTCCCGCCAAAGAAGGGTCTGGTGATGTTCAAACTGAAGTTTGCTATCGGCTTTGCGATCCTCGTCCTTCTTCAGGTCTCGGTCTCCTTGTATCTACTGCAAGGAAATTTGATTCCATTGACCATGGAGGATGCAGATATCTCGCTTCAACGAGCGGCGTCGCTCGTTGAAAAATCGCATCGCATCGATGAATATTCGCTCAAGGAAAAGGCTCGATTCGTTGCCTCGCGAAACAATCTGCGCCGCGCCATGGTCAAGGAATATGACGGTGACGTGGAGTCGAAACGATTTCAAGAGGTTCACAAACGCCTCGACACCGAGCACATCCGATTTACCGAATTTATGGCGCCCGAAAACGAAGGTCGACGCAACCTCGATCTGGATCTGATGAATCGACGCCCCATGAGCCATGATATTTTCATGGCCCTCGATGATACGGGACGTCTTGCGGCAGCATTGGGTAGCGGACGCAGTGAATTTATGGGCGATGAGATCGCCAGCCGATTCCCCATCGTCCTCGGGGTCATGGAGGGCGATCAGACCGAGATCGATCTGTGGAATTGGTCCTGGGATACCGGAGGTGATCGCGATCTCTACGCCGTCGCCATTTCCCCGATGCGCGATCTCGAGACCAACGAACCCATCGGGGTCGTCGTCCTGGGCAACCGCGTCACCGACGGGGTCGCCGAGCGCAGTCGATCATTGATCACCGATGGTCTCGCTTCTGACGGCTCCGACCCAGAACGCTCGGAGCGAGAGGAAGTGCTGGCCCCAGAGGTCACCTACTTTCGCGGCGATCGGATCTACAGTTCCACCCTTCGCTCTCGACAGGTCGACCAGCTCAATGAACAGCTCTACGAGAAACACCAAATTCTGGAGCACGACCAACCGGAAACGATCCTCGACGTCACCATCGACGGTCAGGATTACCGCGCCGTGGTGAGGTATTTCCCCGGTCAATTTGACACCGACAACCCGGCCGGGGTCATTTTGATGACCAACCGTGGACAGGCGATGCTCCCGTTTCAGTCGGCGCGTTCTCGCATCCTACTGGCCAGTGGCGGTCTCCTCGTCGGTGGACTCGTCTTGTTTTTGTACTTGTTCTTTGCCTTTTTGCAGCCTCTGGGTCGGCTGGAGGATGGGATCCAAGAGATTTTGTCTGGAGACAAAGACTATGTCTTTGAAACCGACAAAGATCACGACATAGCGGATAACCTGGCCCACCATCTCAATTTGCTCTCCGCCTTTCTTCAGGGAAAACCCATGCCCGACGATGAGCACTCACTGGGAGGGTGGGAGACCTTCGAAGACGAAGAAGAAACATCGTCACCGGCGAGTGTTGCTGGGGTTCCCATGGATATCGGTGGAACGAGTAATCAGGACGACGATGGGGACTCATCTGAGGAGGACACTGATGCCTCCGATGCAAAGGAGAGCAAAATCAAAACCAGTGATGAAGATCTCGCCGCCGAGGAATCGACGTGAGTAATGCACGAGTACAAACAGGGCTGGACAATCTCCTCGCAGATTCCGAGCGACTCGGCCAGCTTCGGGGACGACGCGTCGGTTTACTCGTCAATCCCACCAGTGTGACGGCCGACTTGGAGCACGCCATCGAGGCTCTGTGCGCCAGCGGGCTCGATGTGGTCCGGCTTTTCGGACCGGAGCACGGTGTTCGCGCCGATGCACAGGATATGGAGAGTGTCGACGAGACCGTCGACCCCCTTTCGGGCCTTCCCTGCATCAGTCTCTACGGAGACACTTTCGACAGTCTGCAGCCCAAGGCCGGCCATCTCGAGGATTTGGACACCGTCATCTGTGATATTCAGGATGTGGGGGCGCGCTACTATACCTATGTCTATACCATCGGCTTGATGATGGAGGCCTGCGGAGACGCCGACGTCTCGGTCGTCATTCTCGATCGCCCCAATCCCATCAATGGAATCGATATCGAGGGCAATGTCGTCGGCTCTCAGATGCGCTCCTTCGTCGGGATGCAACCATTGGCCACCCGTCATGGAATGACCGCCGGAGAGCTGGCCCGATATTTCTCTCGTTTCTGCGGCTGGGAATGCGATTTCGAGGTCATCGCCATGAAGGGCTGGAAACGCTCAATGTGGTTTGACGACACAGGACTGCCCTGGGTGATGCCGAGCCCCAATATGCCCACCCTCAGCACGGCGACGGTTTATCCGGGCCAGTGCTTATTGGAGGGCACAAATATCAGCGAAGGACGTGGAACGACGCGCCCTTTCGAGCTCTTTGGTGCTCCCTTCGTCGACGCCCCCCAACTCGTCGAAGATCTCAATTCCCATGCCCTGGATGGAGTGGCGTTTCGAACGACCGCTTTTCGCCCCACCTTTCAAAAGCACGCCGGCTCCACCTGCCGCGGAGTTCAACTCCACGTGTTGGACCGGGACCGTTTTTCCAGCGTCGCCACCTCCTACGCCATACTGGCCAGTCTCTTGCGCCGCCATCCTCAGTCGTTTCAATGGCGTGAAGAGGTCTACGAATTCGTATCCGACCGACTTGCGATCGACCTGCTCATCGGCGACAAAGAACTTCGCACTGCTCTTGAGAATGGTGCCGATCCGATGGAGCTCGTGGAGGCGATGGCCGAAGACCGGATCGAATTCGAGTCCCGCCGCAAGCAATGCCTTTTGTACCATGAATGAATCCTCTCGTTTTCACGTCGCCCTCTTCGGCGGTAGTTTCAACCCGCCCCACGTCTGCCATACACTGGCGACGCTGTGGGTCTTGCAGACCCAGCCAATCGATCAGGTATGGTGGATCCCGACCTTCCAGCACGCCTTCGACAAAGACTTGGTGGGGTTTGACGATCGACTTGCGATGTGCCGGCTGGCCGTCGAGGACCTACAACGGGTGCGTGTCGACGACATCGAGCGCTCTCTCGGTGGAGAAAGCCGTACCATCGACACCGTTCGGGCACTCCAAGACCAGAATCCAAATTACCGGTTTTCCCTCGTCATCGGTGCCGATATCCTCTCCGAGACAAACCGCTGGAAGGACTGGGAGGGCCTGATGGACCTGGTTCGCCTCATCGTCGTCGGGCGCCGGGGCTACGATCGCCATCACTCTTCGGCACGTCGAGACGACACTCTTTCCACCGACAAATTCCCGGATCTCGAACTCCCCGATATAAGTTCCACCCTCATCCGCGACGCACTCCACAAATGCGATTACGAGGCCGTGCGCTCCTGGATTCCCCGATCCGTGTTGCAACATATATCACAACACAGAATATACCTGGGAGAAGAGTGCTCATGAATGCCGAGTTCAACGCCGACCTTCCGTGGATCATCATCGGCTACGGCCGGGTCGGACAAGCACTGTCCCTGTTGGCTGATCAACTCGACATCGAAGTAATCGGGACCTGGAACCGCACCCATCAAGCGGCAGAGGCTGCGGTCGTACCCTCGAACGTCCAATTTTATGGCGAATTACACACCACATTACAGCCCTTATTCGACGAAGCGCGCCTGATCTGGCTTACCGTGGTCGATGATGCAATCGCCAACTGTTTTCAGGCCATCTCGGAGTCGATCTACCCGGGCTCGGTGGTGGTTCATACATCGGGAAGCCAGCCGAGCACGATACTACAAACCGAAGCCGATCTAGCCGTCGCCTCTCTTCATCCCCTTCAAGCCATCTCCGATCCATATACGGCGGTGCAGCGCTTTTCGCAGTGCCACTGGACGGTCGAAGGTGATGATCGCGCCGTCGATGTCCTCACACAACTGGTCGAACCTGCCGGCATCGTCCCGATTCGAATCCCTCGCGAACAAAAAGTGCTATATCACGCCTCGGCGGTCACCGCTGCCAATCTACTGGTAAGCCTCTTCGACGCTGCTATCTCCATGGCTCGAGAAGCCGATATCGACAGCCAGACCGCACGAAAAATGCTGGTAGAGCTCGGCCGGTCGAGTCTTGAGAATCTCGCCGACCTGCCCCCGTCGCGGGCGCTGACCGGGCCAGCGGCCCGCGGCGATATTGCCGTCATCGAGCGCCATCGCCGGGCACTCAAGGACTGTGACGACCCCTCATTATTGGAAATCTACGAGCTCTTGACCCAGCGCGCCCTCGATCGCTTGGCCGAATGAGCCCAACGCTTATCGATCCCGGCTACCGCAGGCTACACATCCTGATTGTCCACCACGATCTCGCCGTCGCAGACGCCGACAACGATCGTGGCGCCATCCTCGACCCGTCCGGCCAGGATCTCTCGGGCCACCTCCCCCTCGACGAGCCGTTGGATCGTCTGACGCATCGGACGTGCGCCGAATCCCGGATCGTAGCCCCCGTTGTCGATGAGAAAATCGATGACCTCCGGCTCATACACCATATCAATGGTGCTCTCCTCGCGCAGCCGCTGCTGGCTCTGAGCTAGTTGCAATCCGGCGATCCGCGAAATTTCGTCGCGCGACAGTGGCAAAAACACCAGCCGTTCATCGATGCGATTCCACAACTCCGGCGTAAAATGGTCTTGAGCGGCCTCCAATACACGCCGCTGCAAGCGATGGTCATCGCTGTCCCGGCGTTGTCCTGCACTGCCGGCTCCAAAGCCGATCGGTGAACTCTCGCGCGTCGCCTCCTCGTCGAAGACCTGGGAACCCAAATTGCTGGTCATCACCACCAGGGTATTTGAGAAGTCGACCTTCCGCCCCCGTCCATCGGTGAGGCGACCCTCATCGAAGAGCTGCAATAAGGTGTTGAGCACGTCGGGATGCGCCTTTTCAATCTCGTCGAGGAGCACCACTTGATAGGGACGTTGTCGGATGGACTCCGTGAGTTGACCGCCCTGGTCGTAGCCGACGTAGCCCGGAGGAGCACCGATGAATCGACTCACGGAATGAGCCTCCATAAATTCCGACATATCGAGGCGTACAATGGCATCGCGGTCGTGAAATAGAAAATCGGCCAACACTTTGACCATCTCGGTTTTGCCGACCCCGGTGGGCCCCAAAAACAAAAGACTCCCGATGGGGCGATGGCTGCGAAACCCAGCGACATTGCGGCGCAGCAACTCGGCAATGGTGACCACGATCTCGTCGTGCCCCACGATTCCGTCGGACAGAAAGGACTCCATCTCCAAAAATCGAGCGCCGTCGCTGCCGGTTAACCGTTCCACCGGGATGGCCGCCGATTCCGCAACCACTCGCGCGATGGCGTCGCGATCGACGGTGGGCTCTCCCTGTCGGGCCGCTCGACTGCCCGCCAGATCGATGACCCCAATGGCCTTGTCCGGAAGTTGTCGATCGTGAATATAACGCACCGCCAAGGTCACCGCCGCCGATAGGGCTCCCAATGTGTATTGCACCCCGTGATGGCGCTCGTAATGGGTGCGCACCCCCTCGATGACCCGAAGGGCTGTATCCTCGTCGGGTTCCTCTACGCTCACCCGCTGAAACCGACGTTCAAAGGCCGGATCGGACTCCACAAATTTGCGACATTCGTCGTGTGTCGTAGCCCCGATACAGGGAAAACGCCCCCGCGCCAACGCGGTCTTCAATTCGCCGGGAGCATCTCCACCATCGCCACTGGTGCCGGCACTCATCCACATATGAATTTCGTCGAGAAAGACGATCACATCACCCTCGGCGTGGGCGACCTCGTCCTTGATCCCGAGCAAGCGCTCGGAAAATGCGCCGCGCAAATGGGTCCCGCTCAACAAGCGCCCCATCTCGAGCTCAATAATTGTGCGTTTGCCCACCGCCCTTCCCTGTCGCGCCATCTCCACCAGGCGCCCGGCGAGCCCTTCGACGATCGCCGTTTTGCCCACGCCCGGCTCTCCGACCAGCAGGGGATTGTTGGCTCGTCGCTTTCCGAGAATATCGATCAGCCTGGAGATCTCGTCACCTCGGCCAATTACGGGGTCGATCTGCCCGAGGGATGCCTCCCTGGTTAGATTTCTGCCATATTCAGCGAGATATGGATACACCTCGTCATCGAGGGTGTATTCGGCGGCCAGCTCTTCATCGACCACCGTCCCATGAGACTCCTCGACGCCGAGCCCGGAGGGCACCTGCTCGTCGACGGGCAAGCCCGCCGAATCAACGGCGTTTTCTTGTTCCGAAAAAAGTCGCTGTGCCAAGTCACGAGTCGTCTTTCGAGCCTCCTCGAGAGCCTCCTGGTGGCGTCTGTCGCGGCGCTGGCGCTTTATGTCGTCGGCCGTCGTAGTGGTGTCGGTGTCCACTGGTGTCGAGCGATCAGGTTGGGGCAACTCGTCAACCGATTGATCTCTATCGCCCTTCCGGGATTGCACGCGCTGCGATCGGCGCGGTTTCCCTCCGCGATTGATTCCGGGATGGTTGTCGAGCGCCAATCCTCCGCCGGTTTCCCGAAGGTTTTCGATCACCCCCTGAGCACGGGCCGAACGATTCTTTCGTGCCGTCGGTTCTTCGCTTCGTTGATCCTTCGAGGCCGAATCATCATCCTCGGCACTGGGTTCGTCAGCGGACACCTCCGCTGTTGTTTGTTGACGACGCTCCCCGCCACGGACCCCCAACGAGGGATGAAATCCAATGGGGCTCGGTGCTTTTTGATCGTGACCGTCGACACCGGTCGATGTGTCGTCACCCTGCCTTTTCCGACTCACCCCCAATAGAGAACGCGTCCGATGTCGCCGCATGGGACGAGAGGATGTGGCATAACTCATCACGGCGGTGCGGATGGCCCCGATATCGACGCCGCAGGATTCCAGCAATTGATAGGCATGGCTCGAACTCTCGCGCACCAGCGCAGCCAGCATATGCAGGCTGGTCACCGCCTCGGAACGAGATCCCGATGCCAGCCGTTGGCTGCGATCGCGCACCCGTTCCAACAGGTGACTCCCCTCTCGATTCAATCCGGTCATCTCTTGGCGCACTCGATCTACGGTGATCGAGCGATCGCGCAATAATTTCTCGGCCTGGTTGGAGACCTCGAACATCGCCACCAATACATGAGCCGTCGATACCGCCTGGTGAGAAGATCCGGCGATCTCGCGTGCCCTGCGCAATACGCTTTGCACTTCGCGACTCAGAGGAAGACTCATCCTTGAACATGCCTCCGGGCAACCGTACTCATTACCATCCGTTTAATTTCATCTACATCAGGCAGGAATCAACATCG
>SKPJ01000474.1 GCA_007119595.1 Myxococcales bacterium | reverse complement strand
GCGGTTGATCAGGGCCAATCCCAAGACAACGAATAAGAGCATCGACGCCGGTGCTCCACTACCGGTGGCAGTGCAACCACTTCGTGTGTTCGCCTCGCCGCCCTCGTCGTCCCCATTCAGGCCTTCTTCGACGCCACTACCGGGGTCGTCGTCGCCGTTTATCGACGCGCCGTCATCGGAGTCTTCTCCGCTCCCATTCGGGTCTTCTTGGTCCCCATCGCCGCCGTCGCTGCCGTGATCGTCATCGCCGTTGGTTGAACCATCATCATCGGAGTCTTCCCCGCTCCCATTCGGGTCTTCTTCCCCTTGCTCCCCATTGTCGTCGTCGCTGCCCTGACCGCCATTATCGCCGCCGGTGCTGGCAACAGCCACGGGACCATCCGTGGCATATGGTGAGGTGGAATTCGCATCGGAGGTGGAGTGAAAATACACGGCGCCCAGGCGCAGTGCTTCGCCACCAGGAGCAGTGAGGCGTATACGGTCAATCTGTCCCGTCCACGACGCATCAGCGCCGAGTGGAAAGGCGACAGCCTCCTGCTGTTGAAGTGACGGAGACTGAAAGGTCTTCGAACCAGCACCGGCGTCAGTGCCCTCCCATTCCACCGTGAGCTCCGAGACCCAATCCCCGTTGGATAATTCAATGACGAGTTCATCAAAGGTGTCGGCATCGATCCGGGTCCAGTCCGGGGAGCTGAGACACCGCGATTCATCACCGGCAGCGAGGACGAGGCTCTCCGTGCCCGTGTCGATGCTCATCTGGGCCACGCCGTCCGTACAACGGCGCCAACCCTCAAAATGATCGTCATGGGGCCCGGCAAAATGCCAGTGATCGCGGCTTATGACATCGAGTTCGGAGAATGCCCGCAGCGTCACACCGACTTCGTTGATCGCATCGGGATCGTCCCAAAAGGACTGTTGGACGCCGTAGATATCCTCGATATTTCGCACCCAGGCTCGCAGATCGGGATGATCAGCCATGCCGATACTGTATTGGGTGGCCTCCATCTCGAAAACGATACGCTTCGTCTCACCGGGGCTAAAGGCGTAGAGATTCAGGGCCCCATCCTGGCCGAGTTGTCCCGGTTCGGGGTTTTCGGGGGCATCGTTGGAGTCGTTGACCACCCAGGTTTGTTGATCGTAGACGGGATGGTCGGTGTAGATCGTGTAATCGACGCCCTTCACATATGGATGCTCAAACCAGTAGCCGGCCCATACATCGCGAATAACATGGGAGGACTGGTTGCTGAGCAGAATCTCACCCTGAAACTCATCTCCGGGAAAGACATCTTCGTGTTCGTCTCCGTCTCCGTCGGTGTGGATCACATCGAGGTCGATGAAATTGGTATCGATCTCGATATCCCAATCGATATGGGGACAGGAAACAGCGGGACCGGAACCGGCTGCGTGAACGGCGAGGTGATTGGCGACGGAGCGCTCGCTACCCCCAGATGGCGAATTGACGACTCCCACCCCTTCGCGCCACATGGTGGTGGAGCCACCACCGTCCAAATTCAAGGCATCGCGGGCCCCCAATTCGTCCATAAATTGGCCCAATTCGGCACAGGTCATACCGATACTGGCCTGGGATCGACCGTCGGCGACCGCCAGATAGAGCGTGGTGCCATCCTCGGAGAGTCCGGCGACGGTGCGCGGATGGCGGTCGGTACAAAAGGTGCCGGTATCACCGGTGACCACCCCATCTTGTAGCACCATGATATTGCCGCCGACCACATCCTCCATCCAGCCCGGCGGGTTCGGAACATGGACCCCGGGCGGCGAGATCTCGACATTTTCGTCGCCAAAGGCCACAAATCCCCAATCGGGTGTATCATTGGACCACAATTCCCCGTCGCCCATGGCCATGCCGATCGTGGTGAGACTGGGCGACCAGGTATAAAAATCGCCATTGATCGCAACCTGGGCACCGACCATGGAGCCAAACGACGACGTCGTGCGCGACTTCTCACTGTCTTTGGTCGCCCGAAAGCTGACCCCGGCGGCACATAGATCGACCTCGACGGCTCGCACCTCGACCGGACCGGGACGGGTATCCGACATATAGCGGATTCCCGGATAGGCATCGGTCCACTGCTGCGCGAAGCCCTGTGGAACGAGAATTCCCAGCAGTGCTACGACAAACACGGCCCATGCCACAGTCGAGCGAATGACTGTCGAGGATGTGCTTCGTTGACCGATATCGGCATTCATGATTCGCACCTCGGGTATCGCAACCTTGGGTATCACAACTATTTGCAGTTCGATCCCATCATCTCATTCCCCCGGCATTGCTGCAAATTGCGGTGACCCTACAGAGCGCCTCAGCGTAGGACGCTCGACGACGTTCGGCGATACTCACACAAAGAGCAGCATCGGGTTTTCTAGATTTCGGACAAGGTGCTCAAGAAACTCAGCTCCCACGGCACCGTCGACGGCTCGATGGTCACAGGCGAGGCTGACCTTCATGCGGGTGCCAATGGCGAGTTCGCCGTCCTCTACGACGGGTACTTTTTTGACCGACCCACAGGCGAGAATGGCGGCGTCCGGGGGATTGATGACGGCCATAAACTCATCGATGGAGTACATGCCCAGATTGCTGATCGAGAAGGTATGAGCGCTGTATTCCTCGGGGGTAAGCCGACCTTCACGGGCGCGACCGGCGAGTTCTCGAATCTCGCGGGTGATGGCGCCGACACTCTTTTGGTCGGCATTTCGCACCGTCGGCGTGATCAGTCCCTCTTCGACGGCGACGGCGACGCCGATATTGACCTCGTCGAAGTGGTAAAGACCTTCGTCGGTGAAGGCGACGTTCATCTTCGGATAGCTCGCCAACGCGAGTGCTGCGGCCTTGACGATCAAGTCGTTGACCGAGATTTTCAGCTCCGCTTCGGCCTCGGCGAGTTGTTGATTGACCTCTTTGCGCCGCTGCATGGCGAGGGCCATGTCGATTTCGCGGGTGAGGTAAAAATGAGGTGTGGACTGCCAGACCTCGACGAGTCGGCGGGCGATGGTCTTTCGCATCTGGCTCAGCGGTTTGGCTTCCCCCGGAACAAAGCTGACATCGGCGCCGACCAGCTCTGCCGCCGGTCTTTTCGCGGCCGGCTTTTCGGCGGATTCCACATCGCGCTTGATGATGCGCCCACCGGGGCCGGAGCCCGAGATATCGCGTAGATTCAGGCCGCGATCCTCTGCGATTCGCCGCGCCAGGGGGCTCGCCTTTAGGCGGCGTCCGTCGTCGGGCTGTTGTGCCTCAGCGGCAGGGGACGGTTCTTCGGCCGTTTCTCCTTTTCCTTCGTCCCCGTCGGCGTCCTCCGGAGGTTCTTCGGCGGGCTCGGAGGCTGCGCCGCTGTGGAGCTCATCGACGAGCTCCGAGACGTCTTCGCCTTCCTCGCCGATGATCACCAGTGGATCTCCCACCTTGACGGTCGCCCCATCGGGAGCCAATAGCTTCAAGACGATCCCCGAGAAGAAGGACTCCATCTCCATGGTGGCTTTATCGGTCTCCACCTCGGCGAGAACATCTCCCTCCTCCACCGAGTCACCTTCGTCCTTGAGCCATTGCGCGAGTACGCCCTCCTCCATGGTCGGACTCAGGGCCAACATTTCCATCACTTCAGCCATCGCTGCCTCAATATTCAAAGGTCATATTCTTCGGACGGGATGGGCGCCCGACGAGCATTGTTGTGGGGGCGCACCGATCTGGTATTTTTGAAACGGGTCAACGATCGATATAGCAAGCCCTGCGAATGGCGTCGGCGATGCCGCCTTTCGACGGCAGAGAAGCGGCCTCCAAATTGAAGGCATAGGGCATGGGAATATCGCGTTGATGAACGCGCTCCACCGGGGCATCGAGCCAATCGAAGAGTTCTCTGGAAATCCACTCCGAGATGCTGGCCCCCACGGACGCGAAGGGCCATCCCTCTTCGACGACGACGACGCGATTGGTTTTTTGGACGGACTCTCGGATCGCTTCGCGGTCGAAGGGACGGATCGTGCGCAGGTCAATGAGATCGACGTCCACGCCATCCTCTTTTGCGACCTTGTCGGCGGCCTGCATCGCAAAGTGCAGGGC
>SKPJ01000293.1 GCA_007119595.1 Myxococcales bacterium | reverse complement strand
GTCGGTTCTCGGTTGCGAAACAGCAGGACAAAGCTGGCTGTGTTGCCTCGGTCTTGCGGTGGCGTTGCCACAGCTGCGACCTCCCGCCTTGCCAGACTTTGCCCTGCTGTTCCGGCCCTTCTACCGACGGAGATGGATCACACCCGTAGATTGTGACCGGCTTCGGTTTTTCGATCCACTTTGACACCCTCGCGGTGACCGCTCATGCTTTGATGTCCAAAACGTGTTTTGTGATCACTTTCCTTGCCACGACGAGTCGAAACAATGTGCGCCATGTTTGCCCGAAGGTCGACGTATCCCTTCGCAATGCTTGTATCACTGCTCATTGCTGCCGCGGGCTGTGGTTCCAGTAACGACACCCGCGCCGACGACGAGTCGACAACGGCAGTGGGAATGACGACCGGCGAGACCGAAGACGGCTATATCGTTGAACGTCTCGATACCGAGGGCGACGGTCAACCGGATATCATTCGCTATTTTGAAGAATATCGCGATCCTCGCGACGAATCCCGAACCCGGCGCCGCCTTCGCATCATGGAGATCGACGTCACCGCCGATGGGGAAATCAATGTTCGCCGCCACTACGACGAGCATGGAAATGTCCATCGCGAGGAAAATGATCTAAACCTCGACGGACAGATGAACTCCACACTCTTTTTCGTCGGCGGCGAATTGGCCCGCAAGGAGCTATTGGACCCCGACGGTTCCTACGTCAAAGAGCGGCGCATCTATTACGACGGACAGATCGTGCGCGTCGACACCGATTTTTCCGGCAACGGCAACATCGACCGATGGGAGTATTATGAAGATGGTGTATTGATGCGAATTGGAACCGATACCGTCGGCGACGGTGCCGCCGACACCTGGCAGCTTAGATGACGTTTAATCCGAGGGTTCCTCGTGCAATGAGCCGACGAATGCATCGAAATCCCCGGCCTGTTCAGTGACCAGATCCCGACTGCCGAGGAGGCGAAAAAAGAATAACCCCGCCGATGTCTCGGCGATGGCACCCAATAAGCGTTGATCTTCCCGCGCCGGTTGCTCGGCGCCCATGCCCATTCCCGCATCATAGGTTCCCGCCACATCCAGAGTGTGGATCTTCATGCCTGCGACCTCACGGGTTTGACGCGTCGGCTCTGCATCGTCGCCAAATTGGCCCGCCCAGCGCTCTAGGTTGGCATCGACTCCTCCGCCACCTCCCGGACCAAAGAAAAAGACCGTCAATTCGGCGGACTCCGCCTCTTCGGAGCCCGATACTGTGTATTCTGCAAAGCGCATGTCGTTGGACGGGGCCTTCGGCTCCCAATCCTCGGGGGCATCCCAGCGAATCGGTCCCTCTTGGCCGTAATCCGCCATCTCTGGGCGTTCCACCTGTGGTGTGGGCATCCCCATCGAGCCATCCCCGTTTGGTTGCGCACTATCTCCTGCCAAGGTGGGATGATTCGGCGGCCGTTCCACCCCCGGTGGAATCGCTCCCGCCGACTCCGATCCTCCTTGCTGCACTGCTCCCCCGCGATATGAGCCGCCTTCGCCCTTGTCGCCCCCGGCGGCAGAGGCGTGGGCTGCCGGCGCATCGTCAAAGCCATCATCGTCGCATCCCAGTGACAGCCCGCCCAATAACAGCGCTACTGCGGCAAATAACCACATTCCTTTCTTGAAAATCTTCATCTGGTCCCTGGTTCGGTTCGGTGTCATTTTCTTCACGTCGCCACAAGAACCGGTTTCATGGCGCCCACCACGAGGTGGATCAGGTTACGTGGATCAGGTCATCAGCAAATTGGTGGCGTCGAATTCATGATCATCCGTACTCTCTCCCATGATCGACAGCCGGGCATATTGATTGAGCCCGGTCCTCATATCGGTGGCCCGCACGCTCAACATTCCATTGGTGTCGATTTCGAAGGTCACCTCGATCTGAACTTCCTCGCGCGGACCGGGGGGGATATCGGTCAATTCCAACATACCAATTTGGCGATTTTCCTCGATGCGACGACTATTTCCGGAATAGACGGGCAATACCACCCGCGTCTGATCGTCACGAGAGGTCGAAAAATAGCGGGTCCGATCCAAGGGCAATTGGCCATTGCGCTCGATGATGATGTCCATCACCCCACCCACGGTGGCGATTCCCAGGGCATGGGGCGTTACGTCGATCAGCAGCGGTCCCTCGTCTTGTGGCGCCTCCTGCCCCTCCTCGAGCCCCTCCATCCAATCCTCATCGACGGCATCGAGTCCGGCCTCCATCCCCGGTCCGCCAATCTGTGGTGCCTGTTGTTGCTTTGCCAACGATCCCCCAAATACGGAAGCTCCGATGGCCACGACCTCGTCGGGATTGATGCCCAGCACGGGCTCTCGATTAAAGAACTCCCTGGTCCGGGCCTGGACCAGGGGAATGCGCGTCGTCCCTCCTACCAAGACCAGGTGATCCAGCTCCGCCCGCTGGATGCTGGCTGTCTGTAATGCGTCCTGGCAGGTCTCCAAACTCTGGTTGACGATATCCATGCAGCGCTCGTTGAACTCCTGGCGACTGAGCTGAAATTGAACCTCGATCTCGGTCATCGTCCCCGGGATATACTCCACGATTCGCCTCGTAACTTGCGGCTCGTCGCTGAGTTCGCATTTGAGGTACTCCGCCAATACCCGCAGACGCTGCCGGACCAATTCGTCACCGGACAGATCGACCTGGTGTTGCCGTTCAAAAACATTGGTCATCAGGCTTATGAGCCGGTTATCGAAATCATCGCCTCCCAGATAGCTATTACCCGCCGTCGACAGCACTTCGAAGACGTTGCCCCGAAGCTCCAGAAGTGTGACGTCAAATGTCCCCCCTCCGAAGTCGTAGATCGCCACCCGTTCGCGCTTATTTCCACCATACCCGTAGGCCAGTGCAGCCGCCGTCGGCTCATTGATCAGCCGCATCACCTCGAGGCCGGCCATCTCCCCGGCGCGCTGGGTTGCCCGACGCTGTCCCTCGTCGAAATTGGCGGGCACTGCGATCACCGCCTTGTCCACCGATTGACCCAGGTATTGCTCGGCCAGCGACTTCAGATAGTGAAGTACACGAGCGCCAATACCTTCCGGCGGATGATGTTGGTTGTCGACCTGAATGCGCGGGGTGCCATCATTGGCGGGCACGATGGAAAACGGAAAGGATCCCATCAACATCTTGATCTCTGGACTCTCAAATGGCCGCCCGATCAAGCGCTTGGCAGAATAGACGGTCCGTCGTGGTTTCTCGGCGCGAAAACGCCACGCTTCATTTCCCACGATCGTTTGACCATCCTCGCGAAAATGAACGATCGACGGGTGTATGCGGCGCCCTTCGGAGTCGGGAATGACAATGGCCTCCCCCTCCAGCACCACCGATATCACGGAATTCGACGTTCCCAGATCAATACCCACCACCAGATCAGACATGTCGTACTCTCTCCATACCAAATGAAGTTCAGGCACCCACTTGCTTCCCGACGCCCCTCGCCTCACTGTGCGATCCGGCGCCATTCGGCGCAAGTTACTTCGGCCCCACTTTTCAGCGCGCCACAATAGTGCCATAGATCCCGTCGGCGTCCCACCCTCCGATGACACCGTTGGGAATACAAGCGCTACCACAACCGCTGACACTGCGCCGGCAGTAGGTATCGCGCTTGCGTTCCCGGGGTTGCCGACTGGCTGCGGTTGGGCTATGAAGGGAACGCGTCGCGGGCTTTCGAGAAGCTGTCCAAAAAGTCGGACCGAGGCTCGGTGAGAGGATTTTTTCGATCTCAAAGCGATCAAACATAGGCGTATCCGTAGGACTACGTCGAGGCTTGAGCGCAAAGAGAACGGAAAAATCAGCCAGCGAATGCCGACGGGAGACTTTTTTGACAGCTTCTGAAATGGGGCCTGTGGACACCAAATTTGAACGGCCAATCGACTCCCCATTTGCATGGACTGGATCATTCGGTGGTACACCGCACCATCTTGACCACTGAATGGTAGCGATTCATCAAACCAAGGGCGTCGGGCCATGCAACGCCGGGATGCTTTCGCATCGCGCCTCTCGACACATAGCGGAGTTTCACCGTGAGCTTCCT
>SKPJ01000607.1 GCA_007119595.1 Myxococcales bacterium | reverse complement strand
CTCTCGAAACCAGACCCTCGCGAGCCACGGGCGTCACGTACCGTTCAACCCTCAAATTGTATTTTCGACCCTCAAATAGACGGAGGTGGGTGGACCTCGTGCGCACAATCGCGGCGTTCAATGAGAACCGCCGGGTTTATTGAGTGTCCCTGACGGTTGGAGGTTCCCAACCGTCATTCTATTTGAGGCGCCTTTAACGGCGGCGCAAACAACAATTTACGTGGTGCCTTCGATGGGGCACCGGGGGGTGCAATCTCTCGAAACCAGACCCTCGCGAGCCACGGGCGTCACGTACCGTTCAACCCTCAAATTGTATTTTCGACCCTCAAATAGACGGAGGTGGGTGGACCTCGTGCGCACAATCGCGGCGTCCTACAACACTTCAGGGATCGACAACCTGCACCACCTCGGAGGCGCTGCGTCCGAAGGTCTCGGGGTGATACATCTCTTCGGCCTTGGCGGGCATGGCGATAAATTCGCCGGGGGTCGTGGCCCGAGCGACGTAGCTGTAGGTATGCACTCCCTCGCTGACCAGCGATGAGAAAGCCTCCACCCTTTCATCGCGCAGATTCTGGTGCTCATACCAGGGCCATCCCCACCAGCCCCATCGGCGCTGGTCGGAGCTCGACTGCGTCAACTCGGCCTCCACCGACGTCGTCTCCAGCGCCGGGTTCAAGGGCTCGAATCCCGCCGGCAGCCAGTCCACGAGCGCCACGTGATAGCGCCGGGCGGGAATGGTCATCGTCAACTCCACCCGCACCCGGGCCCCCGCACGCACCGTCCACCCCTCGTCGGTGCGCCGTACGTCTTCTTCGTCGTCGACGGCCTCGTAGTTTCGCTCCACCACGAAGCCCTCGTTATGAGCTGGCATCATCCGCGATTTCGGGGCGTATCGAATCCCCACCCGATAGTACATCCGGCCCGCGCCGTCGCGCTGGACCACCAGCGGCTGATGGGCGTCGCCCTGGTGCAAAAACTGCATCGGAACGTCGACCCCGTAGCGCTCTGTGCTGCGCCCCTTAAAGGCATGTTCGGCGATTTGGTCTTCCCCCAACCAGGCCCGGGCGATAAAATCGGGCTCCACCGACTCGTAGTTGTCGAAATAACGCCGCAGTGCCATCAAGATAAAGACGTTTTCCTGCGTATTGGACCACCGTCCCCGGCTTCGATGCCCCAGCAGGCCACGGACCACTTTTTCGACCAGATAGTGACCTGGATCGACCTGCATCAATCCGTCGAGGACCACCCCGTCGGTGCGCCGCGTGGTGTGCAATATGCGATGGGCATCAGCGGCATAGGTCTCCTGGAATTCGGCGGTCGCCGACGTCTCCTGTACCTGGCCGGTGATGCGCTGCAGGATGCGCTCCTCGAATTGCCCACCCTCAGCCATCGGCAACAGCCAGCCCAACGCCTCGAGTGACAGTTCTTCGAGCCCGTGGCGGCCCATCAACTCGTCGAGCTCCCGAGATTGGGCCTGTCCCATCCGATCTCTGACATATAGGGCGTAGGACTCCACCGTCGCCGCAGAACGCGGGTGATAATCCGCGACGTGACGGGAAATATCGCCGAGGTAGCGCTGGGCCTGATTCAATACCCGAAGGGGAACGTCATAGTCCTCCTCAGCGGCTTTCCACAGCGCCAATGTGGCGTGAACCGACGCAAAGGGCGACGACCTGCGGGCGCCGGGCCAAAAACCAAATCCACCATCCCTGCGCTGCAATTGCACAAGATCGTCGATCCAAAGGTCCATCGACGCCCGGAGCTCATCGGGCTCCGGCAAATCGGCGGCGTCAAAGGCCTCCAACACGTCGTGGAGAGCGAGCACTGACAAGATCCGACTGGCGAGCTGCTCCGAACAACTAAACCGATAGCTCGTCAGGTAGATAAAGGCATCGGTCAGGGCCTGAAGCTGCGTCGACGACGCCGACACCTCGAGACCGCCGAATTCGCTATACGCGTCCTGGGGAATCTGCAGGGCCTGCAACACGGCGTCGCCGTCGCCTTCACCGATGGAGCCGTAGCTGGCAAATGCCTCGGTGGTCGCCGGGGTGAGCACCGGAATGGTCGCCAATTCGGCGTCATTTAGCTCCCCGCTCGACGCCACGACCTGCACCCGGGTGGTGCCGGCGCTCTTTGCGCGAGCGGCCAATCGGACTTCCACACGCCCGTCGGGACCGACCTCCACGCGCCGTCCCGCCCCATCCAGCCACTCCAACCCACGTGTGGCTTGCATGGCCACGTCCACCGTGAGGGGCTCGTCGCTTCGATTGTGGATCACCACCGGAAAATCAAAGGAATCTCCGACATTCAAAAACCGCGGCGGTGACGGGCGCACCATCAACGGCTTTTGCACCGTCACGTCTTCTTCGCCGCTACCGAAATATCGATCCCCTTCGACGGCCACCGCCATCAACCGGTAGCGGGTCAGACTATCCGGCATTTGCTCACTGATCCGGACCCGGCCCTCTTCATCGGTCACCAGATCGCTTCGATAAAACGCCAGGGCATCAAAGACCTCGCGCAGCTCGATGGGCTCCGGTTGCTCGTCAATCGCGCTCCCCGTCCCCGCCGCCGATCCACGCGCCATCTCCATATCCGGTGCCGGCGATGGTGCGGCCATCTGTCGTCGCATTCGCACCGAATCTCCGGCCGCTTCTTCTAGCGCTGCAGCCTCCTCGAAGTCCTCAAACTCCTCTTCGCCGGCGAGCAAGAGCCAGTTTCGACTTCGGATATCGCTCATCCGCTCGGAACGGCTCGGATAAAACGCCGCCAGCGGGTCGGCCAATGCGTAATCACTGAGCGCCAGGACGGACTCGTCGACGGCGAAGAGAAATACCTGTGCCCCGTCCACTGGCTGTCCCGACGGATCGAGGACCCGCACCTCCACGTCGGCATCCGCGCCGGGCGCAAGTCGCTGTGCGTCCGGCTCGATCCGGACATCGAGAGAACGGGGACCGCGGTCGACCTCCAACTCGATGCTGCCCGAAGCGAAGTGATCCGGCTCATACCCTTCATCCTTGCCGATCGCCGAGACGCGGATGTGAACGTTGGGAATCATCGATTCCTCGATGTCGAATTCCACCACTGGATCATCTTCACTCAACGTGACCCGCTGGCGGTCGTAGAGCCCATCGCGCCGAAGATCGACGGTCACGGCGAGGGGATAATACGGCGCCTGAACGAAGATCCGCGCCGTATCGCCGACCTCGAATTGATCGGCTTCGGGGATCAATACCAATTCATCCTCCTCGGCCGTCTCAGCGCCACTGGTGTCGCGGCCGGAGACCCAGAAATTCAACTCGCTGACGGCCCTTCGGCCCCGCTCGTCTTCCACGGTTGCCGTAAGCTGATAGGAACCGGGGTTGAGCCCGGAGAAGGTACAACTGACGGGCTGTGCTCGGGATACCAACTCACAGGAACCGGCCGCGCTGGTATCGGCGCCGCTCCGGCGCTCTAGTTCCAAGTGCAGCGGCCGCCCCTCGACTTCTTCACCGTCGATATCGACGGCGATCGCCTCCACTTCCCATTCCTCGTCGCGAGAGATGAAATTCTTCTCCGAGCGCAGACCGACGTAGACCGACGCCGGGTGGACCAGCACCGACTCCGTACCCTCCCAGGTCTGCCGATTGACGTCGGTGACCGAAAACGTTCCCTCCACCCGGCGAGGCAACCCGCTTTCCGGCGTCCCGAAGGTCATCTCCACCTCGTCGCGGCCCAGGGAGTTGGTCTCTCCATCATTCGCACGTTGAAACTCCTGGGGTAATACCTCGTCGTCCGACGAGTCATCGCGGGACCAGGGCGACCACCAGGACTGCCAACCACCGAAGGACCATCCGGACCAACCGGAGGGTCGAAAGGAGGCCGAACTCTCGGAGAAGCGCCACGTCGTAGGAGCAGAGGTGACGGCTCCGCCCGCATAATAGGATGCCTCACCTTGCCACGTGGTCGTCTCCTGCGCCTGATGGGGGCCTTCATCGGTGGACAGCGTCACCTCGTATTCCGGGCGGCGAAACTCCTGAAATTCCACCCGATGGGTATGACTGAAACCCGACATGTCGCCCGCGATTCGAAGTTG
>SKPJ01000408.1 GCA_007119595.1 Myxococcales bacterium | reverse complement strand
TCCATCAAGGGCTATCAATGCATCTTCGTGATGCCCGACAAGATGAGCGACGAGAAAATCAAAGCCCTGCGGGCCTTCGGCGCCCGGGTCGTCGTATGTCCCACCGCCGTCGAACCCGACGATCCGCGCTCGTATTACTCGGTCGCCGAGCGACTCGCCGAGGAGACGCCGGGCGGATTTTTGGCCAATCAATATCACAACCCCTCCAATCCGCGCGCTCATTATCTCGATACGGGACCGGAGTTGTGGGAACAAACCGACGGTGAAATCGACGTCTTCGTCTCCACCATGGGAACTGGCGGCACCATTTCGGGAACCGCCAAATATCTCAAGGAACAAAACCCGGACATCCAGGTCGTCGGTATCGATCCCATCGGATCGATTTATTACGACTATTTCAAGACCGGCAAGATCACGGAGGCCAACTCCTATCTCGTCGAGGGCTTCGGCGAGGATATCATCCCGTCGACCATGCATTTCGACTATGTCGACGAGGTGGTGCGGGTCTCCGACAAGGAGTGCTTTCAGTTTACACGGCGGCTGGTCCGCGAAGAGGGAGTCTTCGCCGGCGGCTCCTCCGGGGGCGCCGTAGCGGGAGCCATCAAATATGCCGAGCAACTGGAAGAGCCGGCCAATATTGTGGTGATCCTCCCCGACTCCGGGGCCCGCTATTTGACCAAGATTTTCGACGACGAGTGGATGCGAGAAAATGGATTTTTGGAGGACCGCTGGGGCGACGCCACGATCGACGACATCTTGCAGGCCAAGGGCCCCGCTGCAAGTGTGCATACCACGACCCCGACAGAGACGGTGGCCGACGTCATCGAGCGGATGAAGCAATACGGCATCAGCCAATTGCCGGTGGTCGACGACGGCGAAGTCATCGGTCTGATCAACGAGGCGGAAGTGCTCGACCATCTGCTGGGCGACGGCGCACACGACGATCAGGTCGACAAATTGGTCCAAACTCGATTCGCAGTGGTCGAACCATCGGATCGAATTTCGACGATTGGCAATTTCTTTCAAGAAGATCGTGTTTTAATGGTATTCGACGACGGTGACCTCATCGATATCATCACCAAGATCGACTTTATCGATTTCGTCACCAGTCATTTTTGAGCGAATCACTTATATTTGAGCGAACCGACGTCAGAACGGCGTTGAATTCGCTATTTTCCAACCTCCGGACACCCCTGATGCGACGATCTACACACGATCGCTATGGCTTTTGGCTGGCCACTGTGTTCGTCATGAGCTTGGCCTTTGTTTTCACCTTCGACCTCTCTGCGGCCCATGCACAGGTCGAGGGAAATCGCGTCGAATTTGTGCTCACCGTCGATCGCATCGACCGCGACGGGGATGCCGGCGAAGACGCCGACCTTCGAGTTCGCAGACAGCGCGAAGTCACCGACGAGGTCATCGACCGTATCGAGAAGCGATTGAATACGGTGGGCATGAATAGCCACAACGTGCGGGCCACCAATAATCGAACGATTCGAGTCACCGTCTATGGCAATCACTCGGAAGCGACGATCAAGAGCGCTATCATTCCCTCGGGGCACCTCGAAATTCGTCCCGTCCTGGTAGAAGACAGTCCCTGGCTTCAGGTCGCTGCCGATCTTCCGCCCGAGGTTGATCTGCTCCCGGAACCCGGTTCCTTTCGCACAGATCGCCTCTTCTTATTTTCTCATTCCGCCCGGCAGCTTCGCCAGACCATTGCGTCCTTGGGCCCAGAGAATGCCGAATTTGAGATCTTTCCCCACGACGACGGCTGGCGCTCGATTCACCTGGGCTCCGTGGCCGCCACCGAGAGGGATATTGAGGCGGTCTCCATCAAGCGAAACCCCTCGGGAATCCCCTATGTATCCGTCAATTTGTCGGGCCACGCCGCACAGCGGGTTCGCTCCGAAGCAGCGTCCGCCAGTGTGCGCTATCTGGCGATCATGGTGGACCGAGAAGTGGTGTCCCTTCACCGTTTCAGCGACCGGCGCTTCTCCGAGACCCTGGACATCGATCCGCCACGGCATCTAAGTTCGACGACTGCCCGCAACCATTGGGCAATTCAAGTCGCCGGACGACTGGCCTCCCCCATTCCGATCCAACTCGCCGAAATTCAGGAGTAACCGATGCCCAGATCGAGGCCCTTGCCGCAAGCCGTACGCGGGTGCTGGTATTATGTACCCCCCTCCTTTGAGGTCGAAGACGGTCTGGACAATCCGCGCCAGGTCATGTCCTTCAACGTCGACGGTACCTTTACACGCTACGAGATAAAAAAAGATCGCCGAAAGGACGCCGAAACCGGCGAATATACCTTCGACGGCCATTTTTTGATCATCCGCGGTCGGCGAACCCACACCTTTCGAGTCCACCGCCCCGCCTTTTGGCGCTGGAAGCTGGAGGGCAAAAAGAAAAGCTGGGTGTTATTGCGCGGACTGGCCTCCGAGGACGCCCGCGACAACGCGTTGCCGGAAGAGGATCGCCGAGATATCAAATTGTTGCCCCTGCGGGCCCGAATCGAAGCCGATTTCAGTGACGAAGACGTCATCCACCGCGTCATCTACGACCAGGATGAGCGGCAGCGCCGCCTGTTGGGGACCTTCTTCGTCGAACACCTGCCCGGGGAACATCTGTGGGTCGGTGTCACCCCCCTGGTATGCGATCTATCGCCCAAGACCTGGGAGCGCATCATCAAGGAATCGTATCTCGGGAAATTTCTCGGCAAGCCCAAAGATATCGACGCCGTCACCGTCCACCTTCTGGACTGTCATCAATCCCGAGAATTCGATCTTTGATGGATGCCCTCTTTGGTGGCGTACGTCACTGCTGGGTCGTGAAGTAATGAATCTCTTGATCGGTCCAGTGGCGTACAACGACGTGGGGACGTCCAACGGGTCCCACCGTCATCCTTGGTGCTTCTAAGTTATCCGCGTAGTCCAGAGCTTGGTATTCAATCCAATCTCCGTTTTCTCGCCTGTAATAAAATAAATACTCTTCACCGAACGTAATAAAGTGCGGTTCATTAAACCCATCGATACCAATTCCGTGCTCAGGCGCTGAGAAAGGACCATTTTGAAAATTGGACGGTACTGACTCTTCTGTCCATTGCCCTCCGGAGAAATGCCAGAGCACAGCGCTGAAACTCGTATTGGCCAATACCCATAGATCATCATCTGCGTCGACGGCCATGGTCGCCCCAGTGTGAGATATTTGTCCCAGTGCGGTTTCGATCCATTGACCAGTGCCGATACGCTCAAGCACATATATCTCACCGGTAGCTCCAGTCATGGTAGCCACAATGACGGGTATTCCATCGGAATAGACATCCAACTCGATCCAATTTGTGCTGCCTCCCTCCAATACCACATCCTCCTCTCCCCGACTTCCGTCGGACTCCTGCCATGCATAGAAGAAATCACTCTCCGACGACGTATCCTCGGCGGCCATATGCACCGTACCCTGTTCATCGATAACAATGCGGACACCGCGATAGGATCCCGACTCGGCCTCATCGAGCAACTCCGAATTCCAGGTCGTTCCCTCTCGCCAAAAATGGGTCAATTCCTCCTGGTTGGCCAAGATCATATGTGGATTATCGTCGGCGTCGAGTGCGATATCGAGGGCGGAAATCGTATCGATACTCTCCAGTGCCTCCACCACCTGTGTAGCCCAACCACCACCGTCTCGTTCGGCGAGGATAATGTGGTTATTGTCTCGATCTGCGATGCCTACGACGGCATTCCCTGCACTGTCCACTACGACATTATACCCCCTGTAATGTCCAGAAGAATCCGCGTAGGCCACCTCTTTTTCAAAGTCGCAACAGGGAGCCGAACAGGCATTATAATCCGAAAAGCACTGCTGTCCCTGATGCGGGCAATCCTGGTCCTCCATGCACTCCACACATAACGCTACGGAGTCGTAGCACACCCAACTACCGTCGCAATCATCATCATCGAAACACTCCACGCACATCTGGGCCGACTCGTCACAGAGCCAACTTCCCTCGCAATCTCCGTCGCCTAGACACTCCACACATTCGTAGACCGACGTGTCACATACATCGCCATCGGAGCAGT